>NZ_JBEYER010000119.1:0-19739 GCF_040634005.1 Micromonospora sp. NPDC007271 | reverse complement strand
GCCCCGGATTCACTTTCGTCGCCACCCCCAGCGCCATTGTCATGGCCGGCTGCCGACCATTTCTGGTCGAGGTGGACGACGACCTGCGGATGGACCTCGACGACCTGCGCCGCCGGTGGCGGCCGGACATCCGGGCCATCGTGGTGGTGCACATGCGCGGGTTCGCCGCCGACGTCGAGGCGCTCGCGGCGTTCGCCGCCGAGATGCGGGTACCGCTGATCGAGGACGCCGTACCCGCCCTCGGGGCGGAACTCAACGGCCGCAAGCTGGGCACCTTCGGCATCGCCGGGGCCTTCAGCACGCAGTCCGACAAGGCGCTCAACTGCGGCGAGGGCGGCTTCCTGGTCACCGACGACAGCACCCTGTTCGCCCGCGCGGTCGCCCTGTCCGGAGCGTACGAGGGCCGGTTGCGCCGGCACTTCGCCGGCGCCGAACCCCCGCTCAGCGGCCTCGACCTGCCCCTGCTCAGCCTGCGCATGGACGAGATCCGCGCCGCCCTGCTGCGCGCCGAACTCACCCGGCTGCCCCAGCGGCTGGCCCTGTTCCACCGCAACTACGCCCACGTCGCCACCGCCCTGGCCGGCCTGCCCGGCATCGCTGTCCGCCGGCCGGTCGCGCCCGGCGCGTACCTCGGGGAGGCGTTCGTGTTCCGGGTGCCCGGCGGCGACGCCGGCTGGTTCGCCCGGGCGCTGCGCGCGGAGGGCTTCGACGCGCGCAACGTCGGCGCCGACGACGACCTCAACGTGCGCGCCTTCTGGAACTGGCGGTTCCTCTACGACACCCCCGACCCCGGTCAGATCCGGGCCCTGCTGCCGCGCACCGCGCGGCTGCTGGCCGAGACCGTCGACGTGCCGCTGTCGTCCAACCTCACCCTCGACGACTGCGACGACCTGATCCGGGCGGTCCGCAAGGTCGCCGCCGGCCGCGCCGCCCCGCTGGCCCGGCCATGACCAGCGCGGACACCCGGGACGCCACCCTCCCGCGGCTGGCCCTGGTCGGCGTCTTCGGCGGTCTCTTCACCGGCTACCTCGGCCTCACCGCGGTGATCCCGGTCCTCCCCGCCTTCCTGCGCGACCGGCACCACGCCGGGGACCTCGTGGTCGGGCTGGTGGTCACCGTGACCGCGGTGACCGCACTGCTCGTCCGCCCGGTCGCCGGCGCCCTCGCCGACCGGTACGGCCACCGCACCGTCATGCTGGTCGGCGCGCTCGTGCTGGCCGCCGGCGGCCTGCTCTACCTGGCCCCGTTGGGCGTGCCCGCGCTGGTGGCCGTCCGGCTACTGCTCGGCGCCGGCGAGGCCGCGCTGTTCACCGCCGGAGCGGTGTGGACCGTCCACCTCGCCCCCCACCACCGGCGCGGCCAGCTCATCGGTCTGTACGGGGTCAGCATGTGGGGCGGCATCTCCGCCGGCACCTTCCTCGGCGCCACCGTCCAGCAGTTCGGATACCCGGCGGTCTGGGCGCTCGCCGCCGCCGCGCCACTGCTCGCCGCCGCCCTGGTCGCCCTCGTGCCCGCGCCGGCCCGGACCGCCCCCTCCAGCGGGGGCGGCGGCCTGCTGCTGCGGCCGGCGCTGGCACCCGGCGTCGCGCTCACCCTCGGCTCCGCCGGGTACGCCGGCCTGGCCGCGTTCGTCGTGCTGCACCTGGACGCCCGGGGCGTCGGCCACGGCGTGGTGGTGCTGAGCTGCTTCAGCGCCGTCTACGCCGGCACCCGGCTGGTCATCGGTCACCTGCCCGACCGGCTCGGCCCCCGGCGGGTGGCCGCCTGGTGCGGCGTCGGCGAGGCGATCGGCCTGCTGGTCATCGCGGTCGCGCCGAACCTGCCGGTCGCCGTGGCCGGCAGCCTCGTCATGGGGGTCGGGTTCTCCCTGCTGCACCCGTCCCTGGCACTGATGGTGATGAACCGCGCCGACCCGGCCCGACAGGGCGCGGCCATCGGGGCGTACACCTCGTTCTGGGATCTGGGCCTGGCGGTGTGGGGGCCGGTCACCGGCCTGGTCGCCGCCGGCCTCGGCTACCCGGCGGTCTTCGCCGCCGCCGCGGCCTGCGCGCTGGTGGCGGCGGTCATGGCGCTGCGCATCGGCCACCCCGCCCCGGCACCCGCCACGGAGGTACGCACCGCATGAGCGAGCGCAGCGAGCGAATCATCAGGCGCGGTGTGGGGCCTCATGCGACCGCCGAGCGAAGCGAGGTGACCGCATGAGCGAGCGCCTGGCTGTCGTCTGTGTCACCGGCTGGTGCCGCAACGGCAGCACCATCATCGGCAACGTCCTCGGCGAGGTGCCCGGTTTCCTGCACGTCGGCGAGCTGCACTTCCTGTGGAAGAACGCCACGGGCCGCGGCGTGAACGACCGCTGCGGTTGCGGCAACCCGCTGACCCGCTGCCCGCTGTGGTCGGAGATCCTGCGCATCGGCCTGCCGCCGGGCGGCTCACTCGACGCGCACGCCGCCACCGTCATCCACCGCCAGCGCACCCGGGTCCGCACCCGGCACACCTGGCGGGTGCTGCGGCGCGGCGCGTACGACGCGGACACCCGGGCGCACGCGGCGCTGATGGGCGCGGTCTACCGGGGCGTGGCCGAACGGACCGGGGCGCGGGTGATCGTGGACAGCACCAAGATCCCCGGTGAGGCGGCACTGCTGCCGCACGTCCCCGGCGTCACCCCGTACTGGCTGCACCTGGTGCGCGACCCCCGGGCCGTGGCCCACTCGTGGCGGGAGCCGAAGGAGTACGTCTACGCGATGTCGGCGGCGCGCAGCACCGCGTACTGGCACGGCTTCAACCTCGCCTCGGCGGCGATCACCCGCCGGCACCCGCGGCGGTCGCTGTTCCTGCGCTACGAGGAGTTCGCCGCCGACCCGGCCGGCACCGTCGACGCGCTGCTGCGGTTCGTCGGCGCCGACCCGGCCGGCAACCCGGTCCGCGACCGCACCGTCGCGCTGCGCCAGAACCACACGGTGACCGGCAACCCGGACCGGTTCCGTACCGGCCCCACCCGTATCCGGGATTCGGACGACGCCTGGCGGCACACGCTGACCCGCCGCCAGCGGCTGGCCGCCACGGCGCTGGCCTGGCCGCTGTTCACCCGCTACGGGTACCGGAACGGCGCGCCGTCCGGCGCGACCTCACGACAGGACGACGGCGCACCGGCCGGGACGGAGAGGTAGGCGACGTGGATCTCGGACTCAAGGGACGGGTGGTGGTCGTCGCGGGCGGCACCAGCGGCATCGGGCTGGCCTGTGCGAGGGAGTTCGCCGCCGAGGGCGCGCACGTGGCGGTCTGCGGCCGGGACCCGGACCGGCTGGCCGCCGCGGAACGCGAACTCGCGCCGGTCGCCACCGGCCGGGTGAGCACCGCCCGGGTGGACCTGACCGACACCGCGGCCGCCGCGCGCTGGGTCGACGGGGTCGCCGCCGACCTGGGCGGCCTGCACGTGCTGCTGGTCAGCGGCGGCAGCCCGCCGGTCGGCACGGCCACCGCGTTCGGGCCGGACGACTACCGGGCCGCCGTCGACCGGGTGCTGCTGCCGGCGGTCGGGCTGGCCCTGGCCGCGCTGCCGCACCTGCGCACCGCCGGTTGGGGGCGGCTGCTGTTCGTCGCCTCCGAGACCGCCTGCGCCCCGATCCCGCCGCTGGCGCTCTCCGGGGTCACCCGGGCCGCGCTGGTCCGCTTCGCCCAGGGTCTCGCCGTCGACGTCGGCCGCGACGGCATCACGGTCAACGTGCTCGCCCCCGGCGGCGTACGCACCCCGCCGATGGAACGGGCCGCGGCCCGGCTGGCCGGTGAGCACGGCGACGTGGCGGCGCGGCTGCGCGCCATGGGCCACCACAGCGCGCTGGGGCGGCTGGCCCGCCCCGAGGAGGTCGCCGCCGTGGCCGCCTTCCTGGCCAGTGAACGGGCGTCGTACGTGACCGCCGGCGTGCACCTGATCGACGGTGGCGCCGGCGCCACCGGACCCGACCTGCCGCACCTCACCGGAGTCCGCCGGGACACCTACGCCTGACCCCGCCGACCACCGTCGCCCGAAGGAGCGCCTCATGTCCACGACCAGCCCGTTCACCGAGCGGGACGTCTCCGAGTTCTTCGACCGGACCACGCGGACGTACCTCAGCTTCTGGGACAGCGAGGGCGTGCTGCACACCGGCTACTTCGCCGACGACGCGGACAGCGACTACCCCGCGGCGGCCGACCGTACCTCCGACGTCCTGGCCGCCGACGCCCGCATCGACGCCACGGCGAACGTCCTCGATGTCGGCTGCGGCTGCGGCAACTTCCTGCTGCGCCTCGCGGAGCGGACCGGCTGCCGGGGCGAGGGCCTGGACCTGAGCATCGAGCGGGTCCGCTTCGCCCAGGGCCGGCTCGCCGAGCGCGGCGACGGACTGCGGTTGGCGTTCCGGCACGGCTCGGCCACCGCCCTGCCGTACGCCGACGGCACGTTCACCCATGTGGTCAGCCAGGACGCGCTGTTCCTGGTGCCCGAGAAGCCGCGCAGTCACGCCGAGCTGCTCCGGGTGCTCGTCCCCGGCGGGGTGCTGGCCTTCTCCGACTTCCTGCAGCCGAAGCCGGAGATCGGCGACGCGGCCCGCCGGCACGTCTACGACCGGGTGCGCTGGAACAGCGGCTACTCCCTCGACGGCTACCGCCGGGCCCTCGAGGCGGCCGGCTTCGTCGACGTCACGGCGCGCAGCCTCGACGCGCACCTCCGGCAGACGTACCGGGTGCTGGGGCGCACCGCCCGGGAGCGGGCCGCCGGCACCGACGACGAGGCGGCGCGGACCTGGATCCGCGACTTCGCCGACTCCTGCGACGAGATCCAGGCCGCGATCGATCGGGGCGAGTTCGGCTGGGGCATGTTCGTCGCCCGCAGGCCGGCCTGAGGGAAGGGGAAGCGACCCGTGCAGCGCACCGACATCGTCAAGCGGACCATCGCCGAGGTGGTCGCCGAACGGAAGACCCAGATGTCGCCCGGCGGACTCTTCGTCGAGGCGTTCGCCAAGGACGGATTCGACACCCGCGTCGACTACGACGTCACCATCACCGACTCGCTGACCAGTTCCCGCCGCAAGCCCCGCTACCCGTCGCGGAACATGCTCAAGGTGGTGGACCTGTCCCGGGAGCCGCAGGAGCACTACTGGCACGAGAGCCCACCCCGCCCGGGCGACCCGACGGTGGCGGGCGCGGACCTACGGCGGGAGGCGGCCAACCACTTCCACCGCTCCCCCATCCCGCCGCTGCTCACCACCACCGCCTGGGTGCAGGTGCCGGACACCCTCTGGGACGACCCGGTCAGCTTCGAACAGTTCATCAACTACCGCCTCGTGGTACGCCTGGCCACCGCCGAGAACCACACCATCCTGCGCGGCGAGGGCGGACTGCTCACCATGCCGGACATCGGCCGGCTCACCGACCCGGGGCCGTTCGCGTCCACCATCCTGGCGGCCTGCAACGAGGTCGAGCAGATGGGCAGCACCGCCGACGGGCTGATCATCAACCCGGCCGACTACTACCGGCTGCTGGGCGACGGGCGCCTGATGCGCGACGTCGAGGAGAACGGCGTCTTCATCGTCCGGACCCGGCTGGTCGACCCGGGTACCGCCATCGTCGGAGACTTCGGCCACGGCGCGCTGCTCTTCGACGCCGGGAAGTCCACCATCCGGTTCGCCGAGCCGCCGCCGGGCACCTTCGCCGAACCGGGCGTGGCGCTCCGCGCCGACATCTGGGAGCGGGTCGTGGTCAACCTGCCCACCTGCTTCTTCGTCGTCACCCTCTGACCGGCGGCAGCGATGGCCACGACGCCCGCCCGGCACGACCCCGACGTCCTGGTCATCGGCGCGGGCGTCGTCGGCCTCTTCTGCGCCTGGTTCCTGCGCCAGGCCGGGCACACCGTCACCGTGGTGGACCGCCACGAGGTCGGCGACCCGGCCGCCTGCTCGGCCGGAAACACCGGCTTCGTCGGCACCCAGGGCTCCGCGCCCCTCGCGGAGCCGGGCGTGGTGGCGAAGGGGCTGTGGTGGCTGCTCGACCCGCGGAGCCCGTTCCACGTCCGGCCGCGCCCGGACCCCGGGCTGCTGGCCTGGCTGTGGCACTTCCGGCGGCACTGCACGGAGCGGCACGCGCGCGCCGGGTTCGAGGTGCTGCTCGCGCTCAAGCAGCGCAGCCTGGCCATCCTCCGCGAGGTCTGCGCCACCGGGGACCTCACCGACACCCTCACCGCGCGTGGCATGGTGCTCGCCTGCCGGACCGAGCAGGGGTACGCGCAGGCGCGTCGCACCATCCCGGCCGCGGTGGAGCGCGGGGTGCCGCTGCGCGAGCTCGACCCGGCGGAACTGGCCCAGCTGGAACCCGGGGTGGACTTCACCATCGCCGGGGCGCTGCTCAACGAGGAGGGTGCCGCCCTGCGCATCCCCGCCTTCCTGATCGGGTTCGCCCGCCTGCTGCGCGAGCGGGGCGTGGAGATCCTCACCGGCACCGAGGTCCGCGACTTCGAGGTGACCGGCCGGCGGGTACGCGCCGTCCGGACCAGCCGCGGCGAGCTGCGCCCGACCGAGGTGGTGATCGCCGCCGGGGTGTGGTCCGCGGCCTGCGCCCGCGCGCTCGGCGTCGGGCTGATGTTGCAACCCGCCAAGGGCTACACCGTCACCCTCCCCGCCGGGCCGGGTGCCCCCCGCCTGCCGATGCTGCTCAGCGAGGGCAAGGTGGCGGTGATGCCGCTGGGCGACCGGATCCGGGTCGGCGGCACCCTGGAGCTGTCCGGCCTCGACAGCTCGGTGTCGCCGCGCCGGGTCGACGGGATCCTGCGCACCGTGCGGTCGTACCTGCCGGGCCTGGACACCGGGCGACGGCTGCACGTGTGGAGCGGGTTACGCCCCTGCACCCCGGACAGCCTGCCCCTGATCGGCCGGGCCGGGACGTACCGCAACGTCAGCGTGGCGACCGGGCACGGGCACATCGGGATGGGGCTGGCGCCCGCCGGCGGCCGGTTGCTCGCCCAACTCCTCGACGGGGGACCGCCCGACCTGCCGCTGGAGACGTTCGCCCCGGACCGCTTCACGAGGAAAAGCCGATGAGCGACGACGCCCCGATCGGAGTGCTCTGCCTCCAGACCAGCTTCGACAAGATCCCCGGGCACATCCGCAACCCGGCCACCTTCGACTTCCCCGTCGTCTACCGGGTGGTCGAGGGCGCCACCCCGCAGCGGCTGGTCCGCGAGGCCGATCCGGCCCTGCTGGAACCGTTCGTCGCCGCCGCCCGGGACCTGCAGGCCGCCGGCGTCGCCGGCATCACCGGGGCCTGCGGCTTCCTCGTGCTCTTCCAGGCCGAACTGGCTGCCGCCGTCGACGTTCCGCTGTGGTCGTCCAGCCTCATCCAACTGCCGATGGTGCACCGGATGGTCGACCGGACCGTCGGGCTGCTGGTCGCCGACGAGACGGCGCTGAGCCCTCGGCACCTCGCCGCGATCGGTGCCGGGGACGTGCCGGTCGCGGTCACCGGCATGGCCGAGCAGCCGGAGTTCCGCGAGGTGATGCTGGAGGGCCGCCGCGACCGGCTCGACGTCGACCGGCTCGCCGCCGAGGTGGACGCCCGGGTGGACGCCCTCGCCCGGGCCCACCCGGAGCTGGGCGCGCTGCTGATCGAGTGCACCGACCTGGTGCCGTTCGCGCACCGGATCCAGGCCCGGCTCGGCGTGCCGGTGTTCGACATCGTCACCCTCACCCGGATGCTGCACGCCAGCCTCACCCGCCACCCGTACGGGCGGTGAGCCCGGTCAGGCAGACTGGGTCCGTGGACAGGCGACGCGAGGAACTGCTCGGGGTGGACGTGCCGGTGGTCGCGGCACCGATGGGCGGCGGGCCCACCACGACCGGGCTGGCGGCGGCGGTCGGCTCGGCCGGCGCGTTCGCGTTCCTCGCCGCCGGCTACAAGACCCCGGAGGCGACGGCGGACGAGATCGCCGGCGCGCGGGCCAGCGGCCGGCCGTTCGGCGTGAACGTCTTCGTGCCCACCCCGGTGCCCGTCGACGAGACGGAGTTCCGCCGGTACGCGACTCGGATCGCCCCGGAGGGCGCGCCGTACGGGCTGGACCTGGCGGCAGCCGCCCGCGTCGAGGACGACGACCACTGGGCCGCCAAGATCGACCTGCTCGTCCGCGACCCGGTGCCGGTGGTCAGCTTCACCTTCGGCCTCCCGCCCGCCGCCGTCGTACGGGACCTGCGGCGGGCCGGCAGCCGGGTGCTGGTGACGGTCACCGACCCGGCGGAGGCCGGGGCCGCCGCCGACCTGGGGGTGGACGGGCTGGTCGCGCAGAGCGCGGAGGCCGGCGGCCACTTCGGCACCTTCACCCCGGACCGTCCGCCGCCCGCCCGTCCGCTGCCCGAGCTGGTCGGCCTCGTCGGCGACCGGACCGGGCTGCCCGTGCTCGCCGCCGGCGGGGTGGCCGGCGGGCAGGACGTCCGGGCCGCCCTCGCGGCCGGCGCGGCCGCCGTCCTGGTCGGCACGCTGCTGCTGCGGGCGGACGAGAGCGGCGCGAGCCGCACCCATCGGGACGCGCTGGCCGACCCCCGCCGGGACCGGACGGTGGTCACCCGCGCGTTCACCGGCCGGCCGGCCCGCGCCCTGCGCAATGGCTTCGTCGACCGTCACGACACCGAGGCGCCGCTGGGCTATCCGGCGCTGCACCACCTGACCCGGCCGCTGCGCACCGCCGCCGCCCGGGCCGGTGACGCCGACCGGCTGCACCTGTGGGCGGGCACCGGCTGGCGCTCCGCCCGGGCCGCCCCGGCCGCCGAGATCATCGCGGAGCTGTCCCGGACGCTGTGACCGGCGCGGAGCCGGCCTGGCCGATGTGGCCGGCCCGGAGCCCGACCAGGACGCGGTGACCGGTGGGGAACTGGCGTTGTGACCGGCGCGGGCGTCGCGCGATCGGAGGCCGGGCCGGTGGCGCCGTGACCGCAGGTCAGGGACGATCCAGCCGCCCCACCAGCCAGGCCGGCTCGGGATTCACCACCGCTTCGCCGCGCGCCACCACCGTCGGAACCGTCTCGTCGCCCCCGGTGATGGCCCGGACCGCGGCCGCTCCGGCCGGGTCACGCCAGATGTCGACCCAGTGGACCTGACCGGCCCGGCCGCCGAGCCGACGCCGCAGCCGCAGGCAGTACCGGCAGCCCGGCCGCCAGTACACGATCGGCCGGCCGTCCCGCGCGCTGCGTTCCTGTGCCTGCGCGGCGGTCAGCGACCTTGGGAACACCAGCGGCGAGAGCAGGAAGGCCAGCGCCACGAAGATGAGCAACTCGACGACGGCGACCGGCGGATAGTGCGCCTTTGCCGCCACGAGCAACCCGCATGCCAGCACGACGCCCGCCAACCACCAGCTCCGCAACACGTCGCCGAATGCTACGCCTACGGCCGTCTCCTCCCCGCGCCGATCTGCTGGGTCAGTCCCACCAGAAGGACCAGCAGTTCAGGCCGAGGAGCTGCTCGGCGTAGGCGGTGAGCGTGCCGGCGCCCTGCCAGACGTTGTCGGGGCAGAAGGCGAAGTGCTCGGCGGCGACCCGCAGGGCGTGGCGGGGCGTGGCGGGTGGTGCGGCGACGCTGAGGTGCAGGGTGTCGAACCCGACGCCGACGACGCGGGCGCCGAACCGCTCCTCCCAACTCCGTACGACGGCGGCGATCTCGCCGGTGTCGTGGTAGTTGGCCGGGCCGGACCAGCCCGTCACCGCCAGGGCGTCCGCACCGCGGGGCGCCGCCACCAGGCCGAGTCGCACGGATGAGTCTCCGAGGAACTCCGCGTACCGGTCGGCGAAGTGGGCGGCGGGCCCCGCAGAGTCTCCGGGCTCGGCCAGCCCGGGCCAGGTCCGCCGGAACGGGGCCGTGACCGCCACACGGTCGACCGACGACAGCATGTCGTCATCGTCGTCGGTGCCGGTGCTGGCGTCCCACCACCGGGCCAGCAGCTCCGCCGCGTCGTGCTGATCCGGCGACGACGTGCTGGCCGGATACACCTCGCCGTCGGCCCAGGGTCGGCTCTCCTCGGCGGACAACCCGCTCAGCAGCAGCGGCCACAGCCCGGTTTCCCGGTGCCGGGACCGCATCCGGACCCACACCTCGGGGCCGACCGGGGCATCGCTCAACCAGTACGGCGGCGGCCCGCCGTCCTCCGGCTCCACGGTGCGGCGGGCGGCAGGGCCCCCGGCGCAAGGGAGTCGAGCAGCCGGGTCAGCTTCGCGGTCATGGCCGGAGCCTAGGGAGCCGGTACGACAGAGCCGGCGTGCAGACGGCGGTCACCGCATAGGGGCCGACATCGGAGCTGTCGTTCCCGCCGGCTCCGCGACCGCGCCGGCAGCGGGCGAGGCCCCCGGCGTCCGGGCCTGCAGGCGGTACGCGACGGCGGCCGCCGCGAGGCAGAGCGTCGCCGCGATGACGAACGGCGGCCGCCCGCCGAGGTGCACGGCGGCCGATCCGAGCGGAATGGCCAGCGCGATGGGCGCGAACATCGCGGTGTTCGCGGTGGCGGACACCCGCCCGAGCAGGTGCTCCGGGGTGCGCGTCTGGACGGCGGTGACGGCCGAGACCAGGGCGAACATCAACCCGATGCCGGCCAGCACGGAGGCCGCGACGTTCGCCGGCCACCACGGCGGGCAGCGCAGCAGGCAGGCGGCGGCGTAGCCGACCGTCCCGACCACCGCCACCGCGGTCGGCCCGCGCCGGGCGATGATCCGGCCGGCGACCAGGCCGGCCGCCAGCGAGCCCGCTCCCTGGGCGCTGACCAGCACCCCGAGGGACGCCGAGGGCAGCCGCAGGTCGACGGTGACGACCTGGAAGAGCGCGGCGGTGGTGAAGCCGGACATGGCGATCGCCACCGCCGCCAGCGCGACGCTGAGGTGGATCGCCGGCTCGCGCCCAAGCACGGCGAGCCCGGCCCGCAGGCCCCGCTCCCGCCCGGGCGGCGGCCCGCTCGGCGCCTCCGTGAAGCGCACCGCAAGGTAGAGGACCGCGACCAGGACGGGGATGGCGGCGCTGACCACGGCGACGAGGTGCCCACCCTGCCAGGCGTACAGGCCGGCGCCGGCCAGTGGGGCGACGAGCTTCGTCCCCTCCTGGGCGCTGCCCCGCCAGCCGTTCACGTCGCCGAGGCGGTCCGGGTCCAGCGCCCGGGGCAGCAACGCCGACTCGCCGGCCTCGATGAGAACATAGCTGACGCCGTAGGCGAGGGAGACCGCGAAGAGGATCCACGCGTCGTCGGCCGCCCGTACGGCGAGGAGGCCGAGCAGCGTGGCGGCTAGGACCAGGTTCACCGTGACGACGACGGCGAGCCGGGGCAGCCGGTCGAGGGCGCCACCCAGCCAGGGGCCGGCCAGTTGCGGCGCGAAGACGCAGAGGCCGGCCACGGCCGCGAGGCCGGCGGACCCGGTCAGGTCCAGCAGCCAGATGCCGCTGACCAGGGACATCGTCGTACTGCCGAAGCCGGACAGCAGAGAGATGGCCACGAACAGGGCCGCGTTTCGTCGCATGGGCTCCCCCGGATGACTGGTGGAAACCCATGCTCAAACTTGAGCCGGATGGCGGCAAGGTTTACCGGGCCTGTCAACGTAGCGTTGACAGGCCAAGATGGAGGGCTGCGGCAGCCGCCCGCACGGCTGGGGGAAGCCGGGCCGGGTCGACCTCTGCCAGGTCGGCGGCGGCGTGGGCGGCCAGGTCGTGCAGCGAACCGGGCGGGGCCAGCAGCGCGGCGGCGAGCGTGCCGCGGACCAGTTGGGCGCGCGGGAACCGGGACGCCCAGTTCCGGTCGTCGAGGATCCACCGGTGCAGCTCGGTCACCGCCAGCCGGAGGTCGGCCAGGGGCGGCGCACAGTCGCGGTCGGCGTCCAGGCGCCGGGCCCGGGCGGCGGCGACGAGGCGTTGCCGCCGCTGCTCGGCGGCCTGTCGGCTGGCCAGGCCGAGTGCGATGGCGATCTCCGCCCAGGTGACGCCCTGCTGGCGGGCCCGCTCGATGAGGGTGAGTTCCCGGTCGTCCAGCTGGGCCCGGGCCGAGGCCAGCTCCGCCAGCTCCCGCAGCTCACCCGTCACCCGGTCACCCGCAGCCGCACGACGCGAATCCTAGTTCGAGCCGCGCCCGCCTGACGGTGATGAGGCGTTGGGCAAAGGTGCAGCGGCACGGTCAGTCCGCGCGCAGTTCGGACGGGTCGGTGCTGGAGCGTTGCAGGAGGATGCTCGCCGCGACCACGAGGAGGATCACGAGGAGCGCCGCGGCGGCGAGGGCCGCGACGTCGCCCCACGGCAGCGGCACGGCAAAGGTCAGCGTGACCCCCTGGTAGCTGGTGTGCAGGGTGCGCAACGCCGGGTCGGCACATTGCGCCGCCGTCCCGGTGCAGACCTCCTGGAAGTCGTGGCTCGAACCGGCGCTCGCGGTGGCGGTGAAGGAGCGCACCGCCATCAGCCCGTACAGGCAGGCCAGCGCAATGCCGGGCACGGCCGGTATCAGCACCCGCCAGCACATGGACCGGGCGAGCACGGCGCGCGGGGTGCCGGCCGCGACGAGCGCGGCGAGGGTACGGCGCCGAGCCACGCCCGACTCGACCAGCGCCACCAGCAGCGCGAGTGCGGCCAGGACGAGCAGGCCGAGCAGCACCATGTTGACGATGTCGTAGATGTCGGCACGGAACGCGGCGGTGCCGCTCGGATCCCACGAGGGGTTGGCGGCGGCCCGGACGGCGACATTGGTGACCAGCCAGGAGTGCAGCATCATCGCGCCGGCCCCGAACGCGGTGGTGACCAGGATGACGGTGTACGTGCGGCTGCCGTCGTACGGGTCGGCGAGGGTCTGGCGAGCGGCGATCAGCGCACTGGGGCGCCGGGTCAGTCGCAGCAGCAGGCGTGCGCTGACGTGCCCGATCCACGCGGTGCCGAGCATCAGGCCGAGCATCAGCAGCACCGCGCAGGCGAGTATCGCGACCATCCACAACAGTTCCTTGTTGTCGCCGAATCCACCCTGCTTGACGAAATCCGAGCGGGACAACGCATCCAGTGCCGCGAACCCGGCCAGGCCGGCCAGGCCGAGCAGTCCGGGCCAGGCGCGTACCCGCTGGCGTCGCGACTGGCGCAGCAGGCCGAAGGGCGTGATCGCGACGCGGCGCAGCAGCAGGACGGCCAGGGCCGTGGCCAGCAACGGAACGCCGAGCGCGATGGCGACGATCATCGGCAGTGCGGGCAGGACGTCGGTCGGCAGCGGGCGGGCGCCGTCGATGTCCGGCTGGTCGAGGAGCGCGCGACCGGCGAGGTAGGCGGCGGTGCCCGCCAGCGCGCCGATCGACGCGGCGAGGCCCGTTTCCACGGCGGCTACCCACACCACCTGTGTCGGGGACGCTCCGGCGAGCCGGAACGCCGCCAGCCGCCGGTTGCGGCCGGGCGCGCCCAGCCGGGCACACTGCGCCAGGAAGAACATCGCCGGCACGGTGAAGAGCATCATCGCCGTGGCGAGGTTGGTCAGCACGGTTTCGCTGGTGAACATGCGACTGCTGTACCGGCCACCGGGCTGGATCGACACGACGGTCGCCCAGCACAGCAGCACCAGCACCGCCACGGCCGCGCCGAGGGTGGTGATGGTGACGCGGGCCCGGTCGGCCCGGGTGCCGGCGAAGGCCAACCGCAGCATGCCTTCGGGCCTCACCGCACGGCTCCGCTGATGGTGATCCGGCCATCGGTCTCCACCTGGCCGTCCCGCATGGTGATCTCACGGTCAGCGTACGCGGCCACCTGGACGTCATGTGTCACCAGCAGCACCGTGGTGCCCTGTTCGCGGGCGAGCCGGATGAGTACGGTGAGGACCTGCTCGCTGGCGAGGCTGTCCAGCGCTCCGGTCGGCTCGTCGGCGAAGAGCACCTCGGGGCGGGTCACCAGCGCGCGGGCGAGCGCGACGCGCTGCTGCTGGCCGCCGGACATCTCACCGGGATGTTTGTGGGCCAGTTCGCCGATGCCGAGTTGGTCCAGCCACCGGCGAGCGGCCGCTGCCGCGTCGCGGTACCGGGCGCCGCCGAACTGGAGCGGCAGGGCGACGTTCTCGATCGTGGTCAGCTCCGGCACCACCTGGCCGAACTGGAAGAGCACCCCGAACGCGGTACGGCGCAGCCGGGAACGGAAGTGCTCGCTCTCGGCAGCGATGTCGCGGTGCTGGAACCGCACCTGCCCGCTGTCCGGGCGCAGGATGCCGGACAGGCAGTGCAGCAGGGTGGACTTGCCGCAGCCGCTCGGGCCGGTGACTGCGACGATCTCCCCACGGCCGACCTCAAGGGACACGTCGCGCAGCGCATGGGTGGGCCCGTACGCCTTGCTGATGTTGCGCGCCTCGATCAGCGGGCCGCTGTTGCCGGGTGCGACGTCGAATGGTTGGGCGGTCATGCCAGCACCTCCGCGCGGATCGCCGTGATGCGTTCGAGGGTGGTGGCCATCCAGCGCATGTCGGCGTCGAGATGTTTCAGCAGGTAGTCGGCGGCGGCCAGCTCGGACAGTGGCGCCTTGCCGTCCGTCTTGACCTTGGTGAGCTGGCGCATCTGCTCGAGGTGGCTGGCCCGCTGGGCGGCCAGCAGCGCCCGGGCGGCAGTCTCGTCTGGCGTGGCCAGCAACGCGATGAGCACTTTGACGAACAGCGGCGCAGACACGTGTGGGCTTGGCGGCACGGGCTGCGCCAACCAGGCCATCAGCTCGGATCGACCGTCGTCGGTGAGCCGGTAGGCCACCCGCTCGGGTCCGGCCCCCCGCTCGTACGCCGCTTCGGCGATGTGGCCGACGCGCAGCATGCGCGCCAGCGCCGTATACATCTGGCCGAAGGCGAGCGGGCGGACTCCGGCGAGCCGGCGGTCGTACTCGCGCTTGAGCTCGTATCCGTGCCTGGTCCCCTGTTGGGCGAGGATCCCGAGCAGTGCATGTGAGGCTGTCACGGCGGTCACTATTCCCTATGGGAATAGTGGTGGTCAACAACTCCGATCCGTGTCGGACGGTTCGGTCCTCTTGAGCCGGTCAGGCGGTGGCGTCGGCCAGCAGTTCGAGCAGGTGACGGTACTGCTGGCCGGTCGCCCGGGCCATCCCGATCTCGCAGGTCCGGTTCACCGAGGCGTACCCGTCGAAGGGGCGCGCGGCGACCGAATCGGCCTCCGCGCGGGTGGCCGAGGCGGTCAGCTCTGGGTGCAGCAGACCCCGGTCCCCGGCGAAGCCGCAACACTGCCAGCCGTCGGGCACCACCACCTCGTCGGCGACCGCCCGGGCCACGGCGAGCAGCGCCGCGTCCAGCCCCAACCGGGTGGAGGAGCAGGTCGGGTGCAGGGCGAGCGAGCCCAGCCGACGCCGGACGGTGAGCCGGGGCAGCAGCTCCGTCGCCGCGTACGCGACCGCGTCGACCACCCGTAGCCCACCGGCGTCGGCGAGCAGCTTGGCGAAGCCCTCGGTGCAGGAGGCGGCGTCGCTGACCACGGGCAGCGCACCGTCCCGGCTGGCCGCCCGCAGCGCCGCCGGCACCCGGTCCCGCATCCGCTCGTAGCCGGCCGTGAGGCCCTTGGACGACCAGGGAGTGCCGCAGCACATGCCCGCCACCCCGTCGGGCACGAGCAGGCGTACGCCGGCCCGCTCGGCGAGGGTGAGCAGCGCGGCGGCCACCCCCGATCCGCCCTCGGCCGGCGCGAACAGCGTGCCCAGGCAGGACGGCACGAAGACAGCGTCCGGATCGTCCACCGGGCGGGGGCGGCGCACCTCGCCACCCCGGGGCAGGTCCCGCCGCCACTGCGGCACCCGCTCCGCGCCGAGCACCGCCCGGGCCGCCCGGGTGGCCGCCTCGGGCAGCGCGGGCGGCAGCGCCCCGGCCAGGTCCAGGCCGCGCCCCATGCCCCGGGTGGCCGCGCCCCACCGGTTGGCCGCCGCGCGCCAGCCGGCCTGCGTGACCCCACCGTTCCGCTCGGTACGCAGCCGCCTCACCAGGTCACCCGTGTTGATCAGCACGGGGCAGGCGGTGGCACACATGCCGTCCACCGCGCAGGTGTCCACCGCGTCGTAGCCGTACGCGTCCTCCAGCTCCCCGGCCAGCGCCAGGTCGCCGGCGGCGCGGGCGGCGGCGATCTCCCGGCGCAGCACGATCCGCTGCCGGGGCGTGGTGGTCAGGTCCCGGCTGGGGCAGACCGGTTCGCAGTAGCCGCACTCGACGCAGCGGTCCACCTCCGGCTCGACCGTGGGCACCGTCTTCAGGTGCCGCATGTGCACGTCGGGGTCGTCGCTGAGCAGCACCCCCGGGTTGAGCACCCCGTCGGGGTCGCAGAGCGTCTTCAGCTCGCGCATCACCGCGTACAACTCGTCGCCGAACTGGCGGCGCACGTAGGGAGCCATCACCCGGCCGGTGCCGTGCTCGGCCTTGAGCGTGCCGCCGTGGCCGAGCACCAGGTCGACCATCTCCTCGGTGAAGTCGGCGTACCGCGCCGGGGCCTCACCGCCGGAGAACCGCTCGTTGAGCATGAAGTGCAGGTTGCCGTCCTTGGCGTGGCCGAAGATCACGCTCTGCTCGTACCGGTGCCGGGCGAACAGGTCGGCGAGCGCGGCGCAGGTGTCGGCGAGCGCGCCCACCGGGACGGCGATGTCCTCCAGCAGGGCGGTGGTGCCCGACGGACGCGCGCCGGCGACGGCCGCGTACAGGCCCTTGCGGATGTGCCAGAGTGCGGCGCGGGCCGCCGCCTCGCCGCTGAGCCGGGCCGGGGCGGTCAGCGGCAGCCCGGCGAGGACCGGCCGGGCCGCCACCACCCGCGCGGCGAGCGCGTCCGGGTCGGACTCCTGCCACTCCACCAGCAGCGCGGCGTGCTCGCGCACCACGAGGCCACGCAGCGCGGCGTCCGCCTGGGGGTCGAGCTGGGCGACCCGCAGCGCGGCGGCGTCGAGCAGCTCGATCGCCGCCGGCCCGGCGGCGACGAGGGCCGGCATGGCCGCCATCGCCGCGGCCAGGGTGTCGAAGACCAGCAGGCCGGTCGCGGCGTGCCGGTGCGCCGGTACGGTGTGGAAGGTCGCCGCCGCCACGAAGGCGAGGGTGCCCTCGCTGCCCACCACGAGGCGGGTGAGCAGGTCGGCGGGCGTGTCGTGGTCGAGGAACGCGTTCACGCCGTAGCCCATGGTGTTCTTCATGGCGTACTGGGCGCGGACCCGGCGCACCGAGTCGGGGTTGCCGCGCACCCGGTCGCGCAGCCGCAGCAGGCCGGCGTGCAGCTCCGGCTCCGTGGCCCGCAGCCGGGCGTCGGCGTCGGGGGCGCCGGTGTCCAGCACGGTGCCGCTGGGCAGCACCAGCAGCAGCGACTCCAGCGTCCGGTAGGTGTTGAACTCGGTGCCGCAGGTCATCCCGCTCGAGTTGTTGGCCACCACGCCACCGATGGTGCAGGCGGACTCGCTGGCCGGATCCGGGCCGAGCCGCCGGCCGTACGGCGCGAGCCGGTTGTTCACCTGCCGCAGCACCACGCCCGGCTGCACCCGCACCCGGCGGCCCTCGTCGAGCACCTCGAGGTCACGGAAGTGTCGGCGGGTGTCGACCAGGAGCTGGTCGGTGACGGCCTGACCGCTGAGGCTGGTGCCACCTGAGCGGAAGGTCAGCGGGGTGCCGGCGCGGCGGCTGTGGTGCAGCAGCGCGGCGACCTGCTCGGCGTCGGCCGGGGTGACCACCGCGGCGGGGTGCAGCAGGTAGTGGGAGGCGTCGTGGGCCAGCCGCAGCCGGTCGGCCGCCCGGGTACGCACGCCGCCCGGAACCGCCGCCGCCAGCCCGGCCAGCGCGGCCCCGTCCAGCTCCGACCCCATCGGCGCACCTCCCCGCCCACACCCTAACCAGCGCCCGGCCACCCGGCACCGCCCCCTTGCCCGCGCATCGATCCGGGTAGATACTCGCCGCTAGAGGTTCGCCGAGGTCACCCCGATCCACTCCCCGGCGACGGCACACGGCCGCTGACGCAACCGGCGGCCCTCCCGTGCTAGGAGGAGACGTGTCAATCCCCCGAAATCGACTCACCTCGCTGCTCGCCGCGACCGTCGGCCTGGTCGCCGCCGGTGCGTTCACCGTCCCGGGAGCCGCCGCGGCCGCCC
The DNA here is from genome assembly GCF_040634005.1 of Micromonospora sp. NPDC007271. Classification (NCBI taxonomy): domain Bacteria; kingdom Bacillati; phylum Actinomycetota; class Actinomycetes; order Micromonosporales; family Micromonosporaceae; genus Micromonospora; species Micromonospora sp. NPDC007271. Next base: position 1,652 of record NZ_JBEYER010000119.1, on the reverse strand, counting down.
CACCGAGCTTCACCGCCGACCAGCTCGCCCGGGCCGACGCCGCCGTACAGGCCTCCGGCGTCGAGGGCATCGCCTGGCACCTGGACACCGCCTCCGGCCGGGTCGTGGTGACCGCCGACGAGACCGTCTCCACCGCCGAGGTCGCCAGGATCAAGAAGGCCGCCGGGGCCGAGGCGGGTGCGATCCGGGTCGACCGGGCGCGCGGCACCTTCCGCCCGCTGCTGTCGGCCGGCAACGCCATCTACGGCGGCGGCTACCGCTGCTCGCTCGGCTTCAACGTGGTCAAGGGCAGCACCTACTACTTCCTCACCGCCGGGCACTGCGGCAACGTCGCCAACACCTGGTACACCGACTCCGGCCTGAGGACCCTCATCGGCCCCACCACCGGCTCCAGCTTCCCCGGCAACGACTACGCCCTGGTCCGCTACGACAACACGTCGCTGAGCCACCCCGGTGGCTACACCGCCGCGAACGCCTTCGTCGGCGAGTCGGTCAAGCGCACCGGGTCGACCACCGGCACGCACAGCGGCACGGTGACCGCCCTGAACGTCTCGGTCCGCTACGTCGGCCAGGGCGGCGGCACCGTGAAGGGCATGATCCAGACCACCGTCTGCGCCGAGCCGGGCGACTCCGGCGGCCCGCTCTACGACGGCACGAAGGCGCTCGGCATCACCTCCGGCGGCAGCGGTGACTGCAGGTCCGGCGGCACCACCTTCTACCAGCCCGTCCCGGAGGCGGCCAGCGCGTACGGCGTGACCGTCTACTGACCTCTCCGACCCGTACCGGGGACCCGTCGCCTGCCGCGGCGCGGGTCCCCCGTCGCCGTCTGGTCAGCCGCTGGCGCCGGAGTAGGAGCGCAGCGAACGCCGCCAGGCCATCGTGGCCAGCACGACCGCGCCGGCCGCCACCACCGGGGCAAGCAGCAGCAGGTGCGCGTCGAGCCGGCCCAGCAGCGCCGCGGCGGGATACGTGGTGAGGAACGCCACCGGCACCACAGTCAGCACGGCCTGCACCGGGTTGCGGTACAGCTCCACCGGGAAGCGGGACAGCTCGACGAAGGCGTACGACACCCGGCCGAGCTCGTCGGCGGCCACCAGCACCACCGCGAGCGCCATCAACAGCACGGTGAGGGCGTATATCAGCAGCACCGCGCAGGCCAGCAGCAGCAGGAACGAGGCGAGCGCGGCCAGCGACACGCCCCGCCCGGACCGGACCACGCCGACGGCGGCCAGGGCCAGGCCGAGCACCGGGTCGAGCAGGTTGTTGACCCGTATCTGCCGCAGGCTCACCAGCAGCTGCGCGTCGAACGGCTTGGTGAGCAGGAAATCGAGGGTCCCCCGGCGCACGTAGTCGGTCATCCGCTCCAGGTTGGGTTGCAGCAGCGCCTGGCGCAGCCCGTTGAGGGTGAAGAACAGTCCGATGACGACCAGCACCTCGGCGTGCGTCCAACCCGCCACCGCGCCGGTGAACCGGAAATAGACTGAGGCGCCGACCGCCGCCCACACCATCCAGAACGTGCTGAGCAGCACGTTGGAGGCGAAGTTGAGCCGGTACTCCATCTCGCCGGCCACCGCCGCGCGCCAGCAGATGCCGAGGACGCGGGCGTGCCGGGTCCAGCCGCTCAACCGGCCACCGCCTGGTAGCGGCGGACG
>NZ_JBEYER010000118.1:5509-19790 GCF_040634005.1 Micromonospora sp. NPDC007271 | reverse complement strand
CTACCTGATGCTGCCGATGCTGTTCTTCACCGGGGTGAGCGCACTGATCGCAGCCGTGTTGAACACCCGGGGACACTTCGCCGCACCCATGTGGGCGCCGATCCTGAACAACCTCGTGGTGATCGGCGTCCTCGGCCTGTACATCGGGGTCTACGGCGCCAAGGCGCTGCAGCCGGGGCAGATGACCCCCGGGCAGATTCTGCTGGTCGGCGGCGGCACCCTGCTCGGCGTGGCGGTCCAATCAGCCGGCCTCCTGCCGGCGCTGCGCAAGGTCGGCTTCCGGTGGAAGTGGCGGTTCGACTTCCGCGAACTGGGCCTGCGCGAGCTGGCCCAGCTCGGAGCGTGGATGTTCTGCTACGTCGGGGTCAACCAGCTCGGCCTCTTCGTGGTGGTCAACCTGCTCACCCGGGCCGCCGGTGAGGACAGCCAGAAGACCCAGGCCGGCCTGTTCATCTACAACGGCGTTTTCCTGCTGCTGATGATGGCGCACGGCATCATCGCCGTCTCGATCATCACCGCGTTGATGCCGCGGATGAGCGCCGCCGCCGGTGAAGGGCGGTTCCGCGACGTCACCGCCGACCTGTCCCGGGGCACCCGGATGGTCACCGCCGTCCTCGCCCCGGTCGCGGTCTGCTACGCCGTACTGGCCGGCCCGCTCTCGGTCGTGATCTTCCGGTACGGCGCGTTCACCGGCAAGGACGCGGTAGCCCTCTCGACCGTGCTGCTGGTGGCGGCGATCGGCCTGGTGCCCTTCTCGATCAGCCAGCTCTTCACCTTCGCCTTCTACGCGCTGCCGGACACCAAGACCCCGGCCCTGGTCAACATCCCGGTGGTGGCGCTGCGGGTGCTCCTCCAGATCGGCCTCTTCCTCGCCTTCTCCGCCACCTTCGCGGCGGCCGGCATGATGCTCGGCAACGCGATCTCGTACGTGGCGGCGGCGGTGATCTCGGCGATGCTGCTGCGTCCCCGGGTGGGCCGGATCGGGCTGGGCGAGATCATGCGGACCATGGGCCGGGTGCTCGTCGCCGCGCTGGGCGCGGCCCTGGTCGGCCTGGTGGTGGTCAGGCTGCTGCCCGGCGACCCGGCCCACCTGAGCTGGCTGGCCGCCGCGGTCCGGCTGCTGGTCGGCGGTGCCGTGATCGGCGCGACGTACCTCGGGCTGGCCATGGTGCTGCGGATCGGCGAGATCACCGAGGTGGTCGGCATGGTCCGGCGCCGCCTCGCTCGCTGACCCCAGCCTGATGACGGAGCGTGAACGAGGATCACCAGCCTGGGGATACGGCTGTGGATAACTCGGAGTTTCGCGGCTGGATGGGCCTCTCGGCCTGTGGACAACCAGCCGTTAGGACGAGGGACACTGGCCGAACCGGGGGAATCCGTCAACAGGATCGCTGGCCGCCACACTGTCGCGCCCCTGCGCCGACTACTTGCCGTCAACCTCTAGATTGGCTGGTGAGCGTGCCGGCGCCGACGGCAGGATCCATACCGTGGGCGGCCCGCCGCCACGGTCACTGGCATCCCACCGGTTACGGCGGGAAGATGACATGTCGGGGAACCGGGCATCCCGGGTAAGGTCGCTCTCGACGGGTACGGCAGGTGCCGGCGCGGGCGTCGACACCGGTCTGCCGGTTCCTTCGAAGGCAGAGCGGAAAGCCACATGCCCAGCAGCACGGGTCCATCGATCGACACGATCACCGAGGGAGGACGGGTGACCCAGGTCGGCGAGGGTCAGGAGGCGGAGGAGACGGCCCCTCCGGTCATGACCTTCGGTGCTCCGACGGCCGGTGAACTCCTTGCCGAGCGGTACGAGCTGGTCGAGCACATCAACAACGACAGTGCGGGCCGGCTGGTCTGGCGCGGGGTCGACGTCGTGCTGCGCCGTCCCGTCGCGGTGGTCCTCCGCTACCCGGGTGGCGACTCCGCCACGGAGATGCTCCAGGCCGCCGTCGCGGCGAGCCGGGTGATCCACCCCAACCTGGTCGGCGTCTACGACGCGATCGACGAGGCCGATCGGGCGTACGTCGTCCGCGAGTGGGTGGACGGCCAGTCCCTGCGGGAGCTGGTCACCGCCGAGGGGCCGCTCGATCCGGCCCGGTCGACCGCGATCGGCAGCGCCGTCGCGAGCGCCCTGGCGGCGGTGCACGCCACCGACATGGTGCACGGCAACGTCCACCCCGGCACGGTGATGATCAGCGACGACGGCCGGGTGGTGCTGGCCGACGCGCGCACCGACGGCGAGGACAGCCAGGAGAACGACATCCGGGCGGTCGGCGGGGTCCTCTACTTCGCGTTGACCGGCCACTGGCCGCACGGGGAGGCTCCGCTGCGCGGCGCCACCGCCGGGCACGGCCGTGCCGCGATCTCCGACGCGGTCCGCGACGCCAGCGGGGCGATCGCCGCACCGCGTCAGGTACGCGCCGGGGTGCCGGCGTACCTCGACGACCTCACCATGGATCTGCTCGATCCGGAGATCGCCCCACCGTCGTCGGACGTGCTGGCGGCCGAGCTGAACCGGCTGGACGTCCCGGCCGACGAGCACTTCCTGGAGCCGGCCGGCCCGCTGCGCTTCACCGCCGACACCGGCGAGGAGCCGTCGCCGCTGGCCGCCGCCGGTGGCCGCAGGGTCGCGCTGGGCATCGCCGGGCTGCTGGCGGTGGCCCTGGTCGGGCTGCTCGTCGGGATCAGCGTGCTCGGCGACGACAAGGGCTCGACGCCTGAGAAGGCGGCCAACCCTTCCGCCAGTACGCCGTCCTCGGGCGGGTCGACCCCGGCGGCCGCACCGGCCCACAAGCTGACCATCCAGGACGTCCGGATCATCGACCCCGACAGCCGGGACCGCGCCGAGGTGCGCAACGCCGAGAAGGTGATCGACGGCAACGAGGAAAGTAGCTGGGAGACGCAGAGCTACTACTCGGCCAACTTCAGCAACTTCAAGAAGGGCATGGGAGTCTGGATCGACCTGGGCGAGGAGCGCACGGTCAAGTCGCTGCAGGCCGTGCTGTCGGCCCCCGGCGCCTCGGCCAAGCTGCTCACGGGGACGGCCGGCGACTTCTCGTCCAGCTCGTCGGGTGACAAGCAGCTCGTCGCCAGCTACACCACCCAGATCGGCCAGCCGTTCGAGGAGCACGACGGCCCCAATATGATCTTCAACGGGTTCGACCCGGAGAAGAAGTACCGTTACCTGCTCTTCTGGATCACCGAGCTGCCGAAGAAGGACTCGGGCAGCGGCTACAAGCTGGGCGTCCAGGAAATCACGGTCACGGGCTCGTGAGCCGTCCGCCTCGTCTGATCCACCGCCTCTCCCGGATGTGGTGACGATGGGTCGCGGCGGGCGCACGATCCGGCCGGCGACCGGGGACGATCCGCCGGCCGGGGTGTCCGACCTCGACCTGCTCCGGGCCCACGCCGCCGGCGATCGGGACGCCTTCACCGAGCTGTTCCGCCGGCACCGGGACCGGCTCTGGGCGGTGGCCCTGCGTACGCTCGGCGACCGCGAGGAGGCGGCCGACGCGCTCCAGGACGCCCTGCTGTCGGCGCACCGGGCGGCGGCCCGCTTCCGCGGCGACTCGGCGGTGACCACCTGGCTGCACCGGATCGTGGTGAACGCCTGCCTGGACCGGATCCGGCGGCGCCAGACGCACGCCACGGTGCCGCTGCCGGACGGGGTGCACACCGACGGAGAGCCGGGGCGGCACACCGGCGGGGTGGAGCCGGCCGCCCCGGCCCGCGACCACGACACCGCGCTGGTGGTCCGGCAGGCCCTCGCCGCGCTACCGGCCGAGCAGCGGGCCGCGCTGATCCTGGTGGACGTCCAGGGTTACCCGGTGGCCGAGGTGGCGCTGATCCTCGGCGTCGCCGAGGGGACCGTCAAGAGCCGCTGCGCCCGGGGACGGGCCCGGCTGGCCGTGCTCCTCGGGCACCTGCGTACCGGCTCCGACGAGGTGCCGGACGTGCGCCGCGTCACCGGGGGGAACCGCCGGCCGCCGGAGGGCGTCGGATCGACGTCGGGTTGGTCCCGACGGGACGCCAGCCAGGAGGAGACGTGACTTCCCGGGAGTTCAGCGGGGTCGACCAAGACCTGCTCGCCGACTATGTCGGCGGGGCGCTGGACGGCACCCCGGAGCGGGCGACCGTGGCCCGGCTGATCGAGGAGGAGCCGGCGTGGCGCGACGCGCACGCCGTGCTGGCCCGGGGGGTGGAGCTGGTCCATGCCGACCTGGCCGACTGGGCCGCCGGGCCCGCGCCGGAGATGCCGCTGGCCGTGGCGGACCGGATCACGGCCGCGCTCGCCGGTGCCGGGCCGGCACCGGTCGGCGGGGACGAGCCCGTCGACGCGCCGCTGAACCGGCCGGCCGACGAGGCACGGCGTACGGGTCGAGCCCCGGCCGCGTTGCCCGCACAGGTACCCGGGCGGCGGGCCGGTGGCGTGGGCCGGCCGACCGAGGGGTCGGGCCGCAACACGGGGCCGGGCCGGCGCTCCCGGCGGTGGGCTCGCATCGCCGGGCCGGTCGCCCTGGCGGCCGCCTCGGTCACCGCCGTCGGGTTCGGCCTCAGCCACCTGGTCGACACGGGTCGCGGCACGGCGGTGGCGACCAACGGTGGCGCGGCCACCGATACGGCCCGGGAGGGCGGGCCCGCGCCGCTGGCCGCCGCTCCCTACCGCACCACCGGGCCGGCACTTCACAGCGGGACCGACTACGGCCCGGAGCAGCTGTCCGGCAGTCCTCGACCGTTCGCCGTTCAGGGCGGAGACACGACCGGGCAGGCCCAGCGGCTCTCGGCGGACGGCAACCTGGACCGGCTCGCCCGGCCCGACGCGCTGGAGTCCTGCCTCCGCTCGATCAGCGCCGAGCACGCGGCCGGGCCGCTCACCGTCGAGCTGATCGACTACGCGTCGTTCCAGGGGCGTCCGGCGCTGGTCGTCACGTTCCTCGACGCGGGCGGCGAACGCTGGGCGTGGGTGAGCGGGCCGGAGTGCGGGGTGCCCGGCTCCGACGCGGACACCCGTTTCCGTACGCGGGTAGGGTGAGGTCACGGTCGCCGGGCGTGTCCCCCCGCGTGACGTGACCCACCGGATGACCGGCTCGGGAATCACGACTTCGTACGATGGCGTTCTGCAAGTCAGGCGCCGACGCCGCTTGAGCCGTCGGCACTCGGGATCGGCATCGTCCCGGCCGCAGGTCAGCCGGCGCAGATGACGAACACACACATCGGGAGACGGCAGTGGACGAGGTCCGCAACCTGATCATCATCGGCTCCGGGCCGGCCGGTTACACCGCGGCGGTCTACGCCGCGCGCGCCAACCTCAAGCCGCTCATCATCGAGGGCGTGCAGTCCGGTGGCGCGCTGATGACCACGACCGAGGTGGAGAACTTCCCCGGTTTCGCGGACGGCATCCTCGGCCCCGAGCTGATGGACAACATGCGCAAGCAGGCCGAGCGGTTCGGCGCCGAGTTCCTGACCGACGACGTGACCCGGGTCGAGCTCAAGGACACCGGCGAGGTCGGCTCGAACACGGTCAGCACCGTGTGGGTGGGCGAGACCGCGTACCGGGCCAAGGCGATCATCCTCGCCACCGGGTCCGCGTGGCGCCCGCTCGGCGTGCCGGGCGAGCAGGAGTACCTCGGCCACGGCGTGTCGTCCTGCGCCACCTGCGACGGGTTCTTCTTCCGCAACCAGCACATCGTGGTGGTCGGCGGCGGCGACTCGGCGATGGAGGAGGCGAGCTTCCTCACCCGATTCGCCGAGTCGGTGACGATCATCCACCGCCGCGACTCGTTCCGGGCCAGCAAGATCATGGCCGACCGCGCGCTCGCGAACGACAAGATCAAGGTCGAGTGGAACACCGTGGTCGACGAGATCCTCGGCGACGACGGCAAGGTCAGTGGGGTCCGGGTCCGCAACGTGCACACCGGCGAGACCAAGGTGCTCGATGTCACCGGCGTCTTCGTCGCGATCGGCCACGACCCGCGCAGTGAGCTTTTCCGCGGACAGGTGGAACTCGACGACGAGGGGTATGTGAAGGTGCAGGCCCCGAGCACCCGGACCAGCATCCCGGGCGTCTTCGCCGCCGGCGACCTGGTCGACCACACCTACCGGCAGGCGATCACGGCGGCCGGCACGGGTTGTGCCGCAGCCCTGGACGCCGAGCGTTTCATCGCCACCCTGCAAGCCTGAGAAGTTGACAGTAAGTCCCGGAGGAGGGGTCATAGTGGGAGCAACCAAGGCGGTCACCGACGCGAGTTTCGCGAGCGACGTGCTGAAGTCCGACAAGCCGGTTTTGGTCGACTTCTGGGCGGAGTGGTGCGGGCCGTGCCGCAAGGTCTCGCCGCTGCTCGAGGAGATCGCGGGCGAGATGGGTGATCAGGTCAGCATCGTCAAGCTCAACATCGACGAGAACCCCGAGACCGCCCGCACCTACCGGGTGATGTCGGTGCCGACCCTCACCATCTTCAAGAACGGCGAGCCGGTGCAGTCCATCGCCGGCGCCAAGCCCAAGGGCGAGTTGGTCAAGCTGATCGAGTCGGCGCTCTGAGCCGGCGACCCCTCTGCGGAACCCCCGTCGCCCGTACCGGGCGCGGGGGTTCCGGCATTTACGGCCGCGCCCCTGATGTGGGCGGCGAGGGCCGCGTCCGATCGCGGTAGGCCGAACCCGGAGCCACCGAGTGATCGGCACGGTACGCTCCGTAAGCGCCCCCGCGAGGGGAGCACCTCCGTCGGAGTCTCCGGCCAACCAGTGTCCGTGCAGAGGGGGTCGTCGTGCGTCCCATCCGACCCGGTGACCGGGGACCCGCGGTGGCCGAGATCCGTACCGTGCTCACCGGCCTCGACCTGCTCCCGTCCGGCGATCGGGACGAGTTCGACGCCGAGACCGAACGCGCGGTCCGGGCGTTCCAGCAGTCCCGCGGGCTGAGCGTGGACGGCCGGGTCGGCGCGGAGACCTGGCGGGCGCTGGACGCCGCCCGCTGGCGGCTCGGCGCCCGCACGCTGTATCACGCCGTACCCGAGCCGCTGATCGGCGAGGACGTCCGGTCGCTTCAGGAACGCCTCCTGGAGATGGGATACGACGTGGGCCGGGCCGACGCCATCTACGGGATCCGCACCGCGCGGGCGGTCGCGCAGTTCCAACGGGAGATGGGGCTGCGGCCGGACGGCGCCTGCGGCCCGCACACCATGAACACGCTGCGCCGCCTCGGCCGGAAGGTGGTGGGCGGGCGACCGCAGTGGCTTCGCGAGTCCGACGCCATCCGCCAGGCCGGGCCGACCCTGGTCGGGCGGACCGTGGTGATCGACCCGGGACACGGCGGCACCGACCCCGGAGAGGTGGTACCCGACGGCCCGCTCCGCTGGACGGAGGCGGACATCGTGCACGACCTGGCCAGCCGGTTGGAGGGGCGGCTGGCCGCGGCCGGAGTACGGGTGCAGCTCACCCGCGGTCCCTCGCCGCGGACCTGTCTGCCGGACACCGACCGCGCCCAGCTCGCCAACTCCCTGGGCGCGGACGTCTTCATCTCGCTGCACACCGACGGGCACGCCAACCCGGCGGCCAACGGGGTCGCCACGTACCACTACGGCACCGACAACGGCGTCACCTCGGCCACCGGCGAGCGGCTGGCCGGCCTGGTGCAGCGCGAGATCGTCGCCCGGACCGGGCTGCGGGACTGCCGTACCCACGCCAAGGCGTGGGACCTGCTGCGGCTGACGAGGATGCCGGCGGTCCGGGTCGAGGTGGGCTACCTGACCTCGCCGGAGGACCGGGGCCGGCTGGTCGACCCCCGGTTCCGGGACCGGATCGTCGAGGCGATCGTGGCCGCGGTGCAGCGGATGTACTTCCCGATCGAGCGGGACGTACCCACCGGCTCGATCGACGTGAGTGAGCTGCGGGCGAGAGTCGCCGCCGCCACGGCGGCGGACTGATCCGCTCACCTCAGGCCGCGCTACCGTGGCGGGCCGCGTCGTCGCGGTGGCGGGCCGCCACCTCGGGCCGGATCGCTCAGCCCATGGCGCGGGTGGCCGGGGCCGGGCGGACCGGGCGGAGCAGCGTCTCCGGGCTCATCGAGCCGAGCAGCTTCTCCAGCGCGTACTCGACGTCGGACTTCCAGCTCAGCGCGGTACGCAGCTCCAGCCGCAGCCGCGGGTAGCGGGGGTGCGGGCGGACCGTCTTGAAGCCCACCGAGAGGAAGAAGTCGGCCGGCGCCAGGCAGGCCCGGGTCGGGTCGTCCTCCGCGTCGTCGCCGAACTTGGCGTCGCCGAACGCCTCGATCGCCTTGATGCCGCGCTTGGTGAGATCCCGGGCCACCCCCTGGACCAGCATCCTGCCCAGGCCGCCGCCGGCGAAGGCGGGCACCACGTTCGCGATCATCAGCAGCGCGGCGTCCGCAGACACCGGCGAGGTGGGAAAGGCCATCGAGCGCGGCACGTACGCCGGCGGGGCGTACATGACGAACCCGGCCGGCATGCCGTCGACGTACGCAAGCTTGCCGCAGGAACCCCACTCCAGCAGCGTCTGGGAGACCCAGGCCTCCTTCTCCAGCCCGGGGTCCCCGGCAGCGCACGCCCGGTCGGCGGAGACCGGATCCAGCTCCCAGTAGACGCATTGCCGGCAACGACGGGGTAGATCCTCGAGGGTGTCGAGGGTCAGACTGACCAGACGTCGCGACATCAGCGCATCCCCACCATAGGCTCGGAGCTGAAACCAGCGCGGTGTCCGCGCCGCCGCCTTCCCTGCCTCCCGAGGAGTGATCGTACGCTCCTCGGCCCCCGACGAGCGATCGTACGCTTTCACCCGACCCTGCGGGAGGGGACGTGCGAACGCCCACCCGTGCGGGGGGCGGGGTCGGTCCGGGATGTGGACGTTCACCACACGGCGGCACCGGCGTCGGCCGGCGCGGACTACGATCGACCGACCGGCGCCCGTGAGCCGCCATGGTTGCCGGCATCGCGGGTACCACACCGGGCGGCAGCCCCGCCGACACCCGATCGAGGTGATGTCATGACCGGCACGACGCTCGACGACTACACCGACCGGTACGCCCGGCGAGTCCGGGGGATGACGGCCTCCGAGATCCGGGCGCTCTTCGCGGTGGCCAGCCGGCCGGAGGTGGTCTCGCTCGCCGGTGGGGCACCGTACATCGCGGCGCTGCCGCTCGACGCGGTCGGCGAGATGCTCGGCCGGCTCGGCACCGAGCACGGCGTCACCACCCTCCAGTACGGCATCGGGCAGGGCACGCTGGAGCTGCGCGAGCGGATCTGCGAGGTGATGTCCCTCTCCGGGATCGACGCGTCGTGCGGCGCCTCACCGGAGGACGTGGTGGTCACCGTCGGCGGGCAGCAGGCGCTCGACCTGGTGGCCCGGCTCTTCCTGGACCCGGGCGACGTGGTGCTCGCCGAGGGCCCGACCTACGTCGGCGCTCTCGGGGTGTTCCAGGCCGCCCAGGCCCAGGTGGCGCACGTGCCGATGGACGAGCAGGGGCTGATCCCGGAGGCGCTGGAGACGGCCATCGCCGACCTGGCCCGCGCCGGCCGGCGGGTCAAGTTCCTCTACACCATCCCGACGTACCAGAACCCGACCGGCGTGACGCTGAGCGAGGAGCGGCGCGAGCGGGTGCTCGACATCTGCGAACGGGCCGGCCTGCTGGTGGTCGAGGACGATCCGTACGGCCAGCTCGGCTTCGAGGGGGAGGAGGCACCCGCGCCGCTGCGGGCCCGCCGGCGCGACGGCGTCTTCTACCTGAGCACCTTCTCCAAGACGTTCGCCCCCGGCCTGCGGGTGGGCTGGATCCTCGCCCCGCACGCCGTACGCGACAAGCTGGTCATCGCCAGCGAGGCGCAGATCCTCTGCCCCAGCGGATACGCGCAGGCCGCCGTCGCGACGTACCTCGGCACCATGCCGTGGCGGGAGCAGCTGAAGGTCTACCGGGAGATCTACCGGGAGCGCCGGGACGCCATGCTCGCCGCGCTGGCGGACCTGATGCCGGCCGGCACCACCTGGACCACCCCGGGCGGCGGCCTGTTCGTCTGGGCGACCCTGCCCGACGGACTGGACGCCAAGGCGATGATGCCGCGGGCCATCAGTGCCCGGGTCGCGTACGTCCCCGGCACCGGGTTCTACGCCGACGGCACCGGGGCCGGCAACATGCGGCTCAACTTCTCCTTCCCGCCGCCGGAGCGGATTCGGGAGGGCGTCCGCCGGCTGGCCGGCGTGATGGAGCAGGAGATCGCCATGCGCAGGGTCTTCGGCGCGGTCGGCGGCTCGGGGCCGCGACGCCGGCAGGGTGGCCCGGACGCCCCCGGCCCCGACTTGGCATGATTCCCGCATGGCAGTCAGCCCCGCCACCCACGCATCCCTGACCGATCTCGCCGGCCTCGAAGAGCTGCACGTGCTGGTGCTCGCCGGCGGCCTCTCGTACGAGCGGGACGTTTCGCTCCGATCCGGCCGGCGGGTGCTCGACGCACTGCGGGCGGTCGGCGTGGAGGCCGAGCTGCGGGACGCGGACGTGGCCCTGCTGCCCGCCCTGGCCGCCGACCCGCCGGACGCCGTGGTGATCGCGCTGCACGGTGCCACCGGCGAGGACGGCTCGCTGCGCGGGGTGCTCGACCTCTGCGGCGTGCCCTACGTCGGCTGCGACGCCCGCGCATCCCGGCTCGCCTGGGACAAGCCGTCGGCGAAGGCGGTGCTGCGCGAGGCCGGCATCCCCACGCCCGACTGGGTGGCCCTGCCGCACGACCGCTTCTCCGAGCTGGGTGCGGTGGCCGTGCTGGACCGGATCGTCGACCGGCTCGGCCTACCGTTGATGATCAAGCCGGCGCAGGGCGGGTCCGGGTTGGGTGCCGCGGTGGTCCGGGAGGCCGGGTCGCTGCCGGCCGCGATGGTCGGGTGCTTCGCGTACGACCAGACGGCGCTCGTGGAGCGCTACGTGCCGGGCATGGACGTGGCGGTCTCGGTGATCGACCTGGGCGAGGGCCCCCAGTCCCTACCCCCGGTCGAGATCGTGCCCCGTAACGGCGTGTACGACTACGCCGCCCGGTACACCGCAGGGCGTACCACCTGGCACGCCCCCGCCCGACTGGACCAGGAGACGACCGAGCGGGTGGCCCAGGTCGCGGTCGCCGCGCACGGCGCCCTCGGCCTGCGCGACCTTTCCCGGGTCGACCTGATCGTCGACGCGGCCGGGCAACCGCATGTACTGGAGGTCAACGTCTCCCCGGGGATGACCGAGACCTCGCTGCTGCCGCTGGCTGTGCAGGCGGCCGGGCTGGACTTCGGGCGGCTGCTCGGCTCACTGGTCAACCGAGCCGCTGCCCGCCGTCGCTAGCGAACTTCGGGCCCGGCTGCTCAGCCCGGCTGCTCAGCCCGGCCGCTGCTCCGTCGTCGTCTCGCTCGCCGGCTCGGGGATCTCCCCGGCCGCCTCGATCACCGAGACCGTCTCCACGTCGGCGGCCTCCGCCTCCACGTCCGGTGCCGTCGAGTCGGAGAGGCTCGAGGGCGCCTGCCACTGAATCCGTGGTGGTTCGGCGAGCGGGCGACCGCCGAACTCGGCCAGCCACGCGGCGACCAGGGCCAGGTTCTCCCGCCACTGTGCCTCGGAGATCGGCGGCAGGATCGAGTCCCACAGGGACAGGAACGTGCCCCGCAGTTGCAGCTGCCCGTACGGTCGCGCCAGGAACCACAGGTGCAGATGGGCCGAGCCGTCGCCCCAGCGGTTGACGTGCACCCGGGCAACGCCGTCCAGCGAGCGGATGGCGCGTTCGAGGCGGACGGTCATCACGCCCAGCTCGGCCGCGAGCAGGTTCGGCAGATCGCCCAGATCGAGATGCGAGCGGGATTCCAGGATCAGCACCATCGGCAGGCCGGTGGGCCGGTCCATCGCGCGTACCCGCCAACGCTCACCGACCCAGATGTACGCCTCGTCCGGGGCGCCGCAGGCTGTGCATTCCCGGTTGCCTTCGCCCCGGCGGGGCGGTTCGACCGGTACCGGATCGTCGAGTTGCTTGACACGGAGGTCGCCCTCGAAGGGGAAGGACGGCCACAGGGTGAAGTCCGGAACTGAGGGAGGGGTGTCCTGCACGACGCTGACCCTAGCCCAGTTGGTGACCCCTGTCCCTACCCGTTTCAGCGCCGGCCGAGCGCCCATCCTCGATCCCGTCGGAGGTTATCCACGGGTTGTCCACAGGCTGCTGAGACCATCACCACACCGCGTCATCCACAGCTCAGTAAGGCTTTCGGCGCGCTGTTTCACGTGAAACGGGGATGGGCTGTGGACAACAACTGTGGATAACTCGGCGGGCCTTGAGCCGGGTTGTCCACCGCTCGCGACCCTCTCTTCCCAACGATCGAACCGGCGGCAGGCACCGGTCTCCGACCGCCTTTCTCATCGCACTTCCTCCGGCCCGCGAGACTTCCTCGGTTGTCGCCGTCATCGCCGCATCGCTGTCCTGGATGTCCGTAGTCTGCGTCCTCTCGTTCATGGCTCTTGTGCCTCTCGTCCTCGCTCTTGTGCTCTCCCCTTCCCGCCCCTCCTGCCGTCGGCCTTGCCCCCTCTCACCCTCATGCCCCTCGCTGAATCGCCGTTCGATGGCTGGCGGGCGGGGTGCGGATCGCTGCGGCTCGGCTCGGCGCCCGAGGCACCATCGGAGCCCGGGTGCCCGATCGCCGGGTCGCAACAACCGCCTCCCGGCGGGCTGAAGGGATCGCTGTTGTTCCTGCGGGACTCCGGCCGCGCGGCACTCGGACTCGGATGCATCGCTCGGGAGCCGGTACGGGCGCGCTGTTTCACGTGAAACCCGGTTCCTGGCCAACTCACTCATCGGATACCCAGAAGCGCCCCCGTGAACAGCGGATCCATTCCAGGGGCCGCCCGCAACGGCGGAAGGGCAGCGCAGCCGGGCTCGGCACTACTGGCGCGATCACCGGCGGCAGGGAAACCCCGACGGGCAGATCACCCCGCCCTGGCGTCGCAGCCGGGCTTGCCGCCGCCCGCTTTCGGACGCCAGTCAAGTCCGTCTGCTGGTTGGCCAGCAGGAGCCCCGCTCGCCGCAGTCCGGGCCGGCGCATCCGGTCGGGAGCCGCCCGGGGGGCGTGGCGGTGGTCGGGCCGCACCGCAGGCCCGTGCGCGCCTCGGCGGGGGTTGCCCCGGTGGCCCGCACGGGCTGGCGGCTGAGCAACCCGAGGGGCGGCCGGCAGTCGTTGTGACGAGGCCCGGGTGGCCGGTCCAGGTGGCGTCCGCCGAGAGAGCTCAAGTGGAGTGTCCGCTGACCGAGCTGAGAACGGGCCGCCGCCGGTTCGACCGACGGAAGAAGGTGCTCGGTTGACGAGTGGCTGACCACGGGGGCCAATGGCGACGTTGCGACCGAAGCGGCTCCACGACATCCCACTGGCCGCCGCGAGTGACCGCCGACTGCCGGGGCGCGCCGGTCGCCCCCGCCCGCCTCGGTGTCGCTCGCATCGGCTCAGCGGAGGCCTCCTCGGTCTCCTCGCCGTTCTGGCGGGGTCCGCATCAGGACGGCCCTGTGGCGCCAGCCGATAGCACCGGTCGTTATCCCGTCTCGGCCAAGTCGGTGGTTCAGACATTCCCACCGCCCGCATGTCGCCCGGCCCTCGATCGGCAAAGGCTCCAACCGCCGACTGGACGAGCGGCGAGTGCCGGGCTGCCCCAATCCACAGAGCCTGCTGGTGGCTCGTTCGCAGACCGATGTGGCACCGCGGGATGAATCCAAGACCGGTGGAGCGACGGATGGACTGCGGTTTCACGTGAAACAGGACTTCCCGGCAGGTCGGCGAGTCCGATCGTGGATGCCCGTACGGGGGCTTCTCCTGGTGATGACGCAGCGGCAGGTGTTTCGGAGCAAGGCGGGTTCCACGTGAAACTCCGACCCAATACGCCGGGCTACGTGTCCTGGTTTCACGTGAAACCAGGACGAGGCTCGGCAGCGCCGAGGGTTGGTTGCTCGCCCGCGCAGGCCCTCGGGTGGAAGCCACGCAGCTGATACCGGCGATTCTCGGGGCCGGCGCATTTGGCTGTCTTGCGCGCCTTCGGCGAGGCGCCAACGCACTGCAACGCAATCCTGCCGGGCACCCGCCCCTCGCCCGTTCGCCGCAGGGAGTCGGCCGACTCCCGACCGACCCGAGCGACTCCCGACCGACCCGAGCGACTCCCGACCGACCCGCCCCAGCGCGACCCACCCAGAGCGACCGTCCCCAGGAGCGGGGAGACCCAGAGCCACCGAGCCACCGAGCCACCGAGCCACCGAGCCACCGAGCCACCGAGCCACCGAGCCACCG
>NZ_JBEYER010000118.1:0-5411 GCF_040634005.1 Micromonospora sp. NPDC007271 | reverse complement strand
CGAGTGATGATCCCGCCATCGGTGACGGCCTGCCGGGGGAAGGGAAGCCGACGCACGCATCCGGATCTGGTTGCATGTCGGCCGACGGCCCCTCGCCTCGCCGGCGTCCTCTCCGGTACATCGAGGCGCTCGCCCCGCGCCGAGCCTCGTGGCAGCCCCGCACCCGGCCGCCCTGCGGTAGCGGGCCAATGGGCGGCTTTCGGAACCGCCTGCCTTCGGTGCGCGGTAGCCGTCGGATCGCCAGGCCGGTCGGCCGCCGGGCGTGGGAACGCAGCCGAGTCAGGACAGCAGCGCGGCCGCCGGGTCCGGCGCTGCGATGGCGGGCGCCGGGCCGTCCTGCTGCCGCCCGAGCAAACCGGTGCCCTCCGGCCGGCCACCCAGGTAATCGCGCTTTCCCGGAGTGTGGGGCGGGATGGACGAGGAGGAGCGCCGGGCAGCGGCCACTCAGACTGCGCGGAGAACTTCTGTTCGGGACACAGCCCGACGGGGCAGCTAGCCATCTGCTGCGCGCCCCTGCCGGCCGCGTGGGAGCTTTCGATCGACCTGCCGGCAAAAAGCGGATCGGCCGCGCGGTCCACAGGGGACCCACGCGGCCGATCCGGTGAGGCCGGCTCACTCGCCGGGCTGGTCCTCCTGGCCCACGCCGATAATGCCGACGATCCGCTCGAGGTCGTCGACCGTAGCGAACTCGATCGTGATCTTGCCCTTGCTGCGACCGATGTCGACCTTGACCCGGGTGTCGAACCGGTCGGAAAGCCGGTCGGCAAGGTCCGAGAGCGCCGGAGCGTGCGGCTTCGGCCGCCGCTTCGCCGCCGGGGTCTTCGCCGGTCCGTCGGCAAGCGCGAGCGCCACCATCTCCTCAGTGGCGCGTACGGAGATGCCCTCGGCGACGATCCGCTTGGCGAGCTGTTCCTGGGCCTCCGCGTCCTCCAGGCTGAGAAGCGCCCGGGCATGGCCGGCGGAGAGCACCCCGGCGGCGACCCGGCGCTGAACCGGGGCGGGCAGGTTCATCAGCCGAATCGTGTTGGAGATCTGCGGCCGGCTGCGCCCGATACGGCGGGCGAGCTCCTCATGGGTGGCCCCGAACTCCTCCAGGAGCTGCTGGTAGGCGGCCGCCTCCTCCAGCGGGTTCAGGTTGGCCCGGTGGATGTTCTCCAGCAGCGCGTCCCGGAGCATCGCGTCGTCCCGCGTGTCCCGGACGATCGCGGGAATGTTCTCCCGGCCGACCGCCTGGGCCGCCCGCCAACGCCGCTCACCCATGACGAGTTCGTACTTCTCGCCGTCGAGCTGGCGTACGACGATCGGCTGGAGGAAGCCGACCTCCTGAATCGAGACCTTCAGCTCCTCCAGGGCCTCCTCGTCGAAGACCTGCCGGGGCTGCTTCGGGTTCGGCACGATGGCGTCGACCGGGACCTCGGCGAAGCGAGCCCCCGGCACCGGGCTCAGCTGCGCCTCCGGCTCTGCCACCGGTGCCGCACCCGCTCCGGTCACGGCCGCCGCCGCGCCTCCGGTGGGTGGGGGCGGGATCGCCCCTGTGCCGGCTCCGGGCTCGGCGACCGTCGGGCTGATACCCGGCATCGGCCCGGTGGGGATGAGGGCACCCAGGCCCTTGCCCAGACCGCCGCGGGGACGGTTCTTCATGCGACGCCTCCCAGCGACTTCTCCGCACTACGCATTCCGGCTCACCGGCTCCTTGACCCCTCGCTCGGCGATCTCCTGGGCGGCCTCGAAGTAGCTCGTGGCCCCCCGCGAACCGGGATCGTAGGTCATCACCGACTGCCCGTAGCTCGGTGCCTCGGAAACCCGTACGTTCCGGGGGATCACGGCCTGGAGCACCTTGTCCCCGAAGTGGTTCCGGACGTCCTGCTCGACGGCGTCGGCCAGTCGGGTACGCCGGTCGTACATGGTGAGCAGAATGGTGGAGACCTCGAGCCTCGGGTTGAGGTGCTGGCGGACCAGGTTGATGTTGTTGATCAGCTGGTTGAGGCCCTCCAGCGCGTAGTACTCGCACTGGATGGGGATCAGCACCTCCTGCGCGGCGACCAGCGCGTTGACGGTCAGCAGGCCGAGCGAGGGCGGGCAGTCGATGAAGACGTAGTCGAAGTGCCCCGGATAGGCGGCGATGGCGCGAGCCAGCCGGGACTCCCGGGCCACCACCGACACCAACTCGATCTCGGCACCGGCGAGGTCGATGGTGGCCGGTACGCACCACAGGTTCGGGATGCCCTCGACCGCCTGCGCCACCTCCTCCAGAGGCACGCTGTCGATCAGGCAGTCGTACACGTCTGGCACCCCGGTGTGGTGCGGCACGTTGAGCCCGGTGGAGGCGTTGCCCTGCGGATCCAGGTCGACCACCAGGACCCGGTTGCCGTGCAGGGCGAGCGCCACCGCCAGGTTCACGGTGGTCGTGGTCTTGCCCACGCCGCCCTTCTGGTTCGCGACGCACATCACCCGGGTCCGGGCGGGCCGAGGCATGGTCACCTCGCCACTGGGATTCAGGATCTGCACGGCGCGCATCGCCTCCATAGCCAACGGTGGGTCATCCTCTTCGCGCGTCGGGGTTTCACGTGAAACGTACGTGCTGGCGGCGGGTTCGGCACCATAGCCGGTGCCCGGTGGCGTGTCGAAGGGAACCACCACGTCGGCCACCCGGTCCGGGGCCGCCTGCGGGGTGGCCTGCTCCGGTACGGCCGGACCCGGCGGCTGCGGCTCGTAGCGGCCGGGGACCGCCGCGTTGCCGCCGACCGGCGTCGGACGCGGGCTGGATGCGTTCGCCGGACGGCCGGCCGCCTCGTGCGGATCGCGAGCCGGCGGTACGTTCGCCGGCACGGAGGAGGTCGGACGCGCGGCACCCGCGACGGGTACGTCCCGGTGCACCAGCGGGTCGCAGTCGGGAGGAGTCGTGGCCGGGCCGCGGGAGCCGTCGCCCACCGGCCAGCCCTGATAGTCGGTTTCACGTGAAACGGGGTCGGCCTCTGGTCCGGTCACCCGTGGATCGTCGTACCTGCCGTCGTCATGCACCTGTCATCCCTGCCCGCTCCGGATGGTCGGTCCGCACCCCGTCGATCAGGCCCCGCGCTCCGGCGCGGCGTACGGCCCAGCGGGAATCGGTCGGATTCGGGTGCCGCCCGACACCGCCGTTCCACACTATCGACGCGCGGCCAGCCTACGGCGGACGGGCGCAGCGGGTCCACGTCGGGTTCGGATCGATGGGCTGGATCGCACCGTTTTTCGCGGCCGGACCGGCGGCTTGCGGAAAGCCTTGTGGGGTCAGCGGTCCCGGCCGGACCCGCCACGGCGGCGGCCACCACGCGTACGCTTCGGGCCCTTCTTCCGCACCGGACCGACCACGCGCTCCCGGACCACCTCGATCACGGTGGCCGGCGGGTCGATGACGCCGACGCCGCACCGGTGCAGCTCCGGCTCGCCCCCACCGAGCCGGGCCACCGCCTCGGCGTGCTCGGTGATCTCCTCGGCGGCCGAGGTGCCCTTGAGCGCCACCAACCGCCCGCCGGGCACCACGAGGGGCAGGCACCAGGCAGCGAGCCGGTCCAGCGCGGCAACCGCCCGCGCGGTGACGATGTCGGCACTCAGCGGCCCGCGGTCGCGCGTACCGGCCGCCGCCTCCTCCGCCCGGCCCCGGAACACCCGGACCGAAGCGGTCAGGCCGAGCTGCTGGACCGCCTCAACGAGGAAGGCGGTCCGCCGGGCGAGCGGCTCCACGAGCGTGACCGTGAGATCGGGCCGGGCGATGGCCAGGACCAGGCCGGGCAGCCCGGCACCGGAGCCGACGTCGAGCAGGCTCGCGCCCGCGGGAATCCGCTCGGCCATCGCCGCGCAGTTGAGCAGGTGCCGATCCCAGATGCGGGGGGCCTCGCGGGGGCCGATCAGGCCGCGCACCACGCCGTCCGTCGCCAGCAGTTCGGCGTACGCGGCGGCCAGGTCGAGGCGGTCGCCGAACAGGGTACGGGCAGCGTCCGCCAGCTCGGGCGGCAGCGTCGCGGCCACCGGGGACGGCGGGCTCGCGGAGGCCCGCTGGTCGGCGGGCGCGGCGGCACCGTCCACGAGGGACGGATCCGGCGCGGCGACCACCGGCTCGTCGGCGGCGGACGGCTCGGCGCCCAGCCGCTCGTCGGCGGCGGACGGCTCGGCGAACACCGGTTCGACGGCCCCGACCGGAGCGACCGCGGCCGGCTCGGCCGGTACGGCTGACGATTCGCCGGTCATGGCCGGCTCGGTCGCCGCCACCGGCTCAGCGGAGAACGTCGCCGCCACCGGCTCGCCGGAGACGGCCGGGGCCACCGGCTCGCCGGAGAAGGCCGAAGTCACCGGCTCGCCGGAAAAGGCCGGGGCCACATCGCCGGAGGGATCCACCGGATGGGCCGGCTCAGGCCGGGCAGGCGGAACCGGCTCCTCCGGGGGAGCGGAGAAGCTCGGATCGGCCGCGCTGGACGGCGCACCGGGGAGAGACGGGTCGGCCGGCTCGTCGTGGGAGAAGAGCGGGTCGACGGCCGGGTCGTGCCGGACAGCCGACGGCCCGGGCGGCGTACCACCCGGGCCGGCCACGGCATCCGCCGTCGTGTCGTCGGAGGCCACTCCGTCAGTCCGCCACCGGTCGGACGACAATACGGCGGTTCGGCTCGACGCCCTCGGACTCGCTCTCCACGCCGCTCATCGCATTCACCACGTCGTGCACGCACTTGCGCTCGAACGCGGACATCGGCTCCAGGCGCACGGACTCGCCGTACTCCTTGACCTTCTCCACCGCGTTCTTGGCGACGGCGGCCAGCTCCTTGCGCCGGGCGGCCCGGTAGCCGCCGACGTCGAGCAGCAGGCGGCTCGGCGAGCCGGTCTGCCGGAACACCGCCAGCCGGGCCAGTTCCTGGAGGGCCTCCAGGGTGGCGCCGCGCTGGCCGATCAGGTTCTGCAGGCGACCGCCGACCACCTCGACGACCGGCCGGCCCCCGGAGACCAGCTCGTCGATGTCGCCGTCATAGTCGAGAATGTCGAGCAGGCCCTCGACGTAGTCGGCGGCGATCTCGCTCTGCCGGAACAGGTCGCTGTCGGCCGGGGCCTTCTTCTCCCGGGCCTCCTGCTCGACCTCGGTCTCCTCCGCCTCCTCGGTGGCGACGGCCGGCGCGGTCTCCTCGGCCAGGGACTGGTCCGCGCTGGGGATGCTGGTGTCGGTCACGGTCTCATCTCCGTACTCGCTCGGCCGGACCGTCGGGTCCGCTGGTCTCCCGGGGCCGGCGCGGGGTTTCGCCGATGCCCTCGGGCACGTCTGTACGGGCAGTTTCGCCCGTGACCGCGCTCCGCGCGGCGGTTCCGGCCCGGCGCCGACCGTACGGTGGCAGCTCGGGGGCCGGACGGGCCGCCGCCAGGATCAGCGGCGGCCCGAAAGCTCAGCCCTG
>NZ_JBEYER010000117.1:0-19941 GCF_040634005.1 Micromonospora sp. NPDC007271 | reverse complement strand
GCGGGGGCCGGCGCCCCGCTGGGCTGCTCCCCCCTCTCGGGTGCAGCGCCGCCGCCTGCTGTGTGGATGGGATTGGTAACGGCTGGGAGGACGCGCGTGCGGTGCGGCTACGTCCTGTCACCGTAGGACGGACGGATGTGCGCGGATCGCGGCAGATCCGTGCGGGTGGTCTTGTTGGCGGCCGAGCAGTTTGAGCGGAAGTTCGGTCAGGTCTGTTGGAGTCGGACACCGAATCGTTGGCACGCCGTCTGGAAGGCGGCGGGTTCGTGGATGGTGAAGTCTGCGTCGAGGAAGGCCAGGTTCAGCAAAAGCCACTGCCATGAGTCGGATCTGAGGACGGCGCGTGTTCTATGCGGTGTGATGGGCTCAAGCTGGACGTCCTGGTACTTCAGAGCGTCTGCCACGGCGGTCATCGGAGCGTCAACAGTCAGGACGACGCGGTTTTGCTGCTTGTTGAGGCCCTCGCGGAGGTAGTCGATGCCGGTGTCGGCGGGCAGTGGGCGGGGGGTGAAGGCTCGGCCGGTGTTTCGAAGGTTGGTGATGCGGTCGGTACGGAAGACGCGCCAGTCGCGTTTTCCGGTGTCCCAGGCCAGCAGATACCAGCGCAGGTGCTGGTGGATCTGGCGGTGCGGCTCGACCCGGCGTGCCGTGGTAGGTCCGGTCGCGCCGGCATAGTCGAAGGCGACAAGGTGCATGTGGTGAATGGCGTCGGCGAGGACGCTCAACGTATCGACGCTGGTGCTCGGGGCCAGGGTCTGTCTGGTTTCAAGGCTGGTGCGCAGGGCAGCTGCTCGGGCGCGGAGACGCTTGGGTAGGTACTGGTCGACCTTGCCGTAGGCGCGGGCCGCCGCATCGTCGAGGCTTCCCCCGCTGGCGCTGCCGGTCGATGCGAGGGTGGCCAGTCCCAGGAGGGCCGCGATGGCTTCGTCGTCCTGAAGGAGAAGTGGGGGCATGGCGCTGCCGGCGGAGAGCCGGTAGTAGCCGCCCGGTCCCGGCTGGGCCTCGACGGGGTAGCCGTAGCCGCGGAGACGTCCGACGTCACGTCGTAGCGTGCGCGGGCTGACGTTGAGGCGGGCGGCGAGCTCCTCGCCGGTGAACGCCCGACCCATCTGCAGCGCCGCCAGCAGGGCGAGGACTCGTTGTGTGAGGTCGGTCATGAGCACATTGTCGGGGGAATCGCGGACATTTTCTGGCCACATCTGATCGTACTGTCGGGAAATGTCGCAGCGCAGGATCGAAATCCGGGGAGCCCGGACCAACAATCTGAAATCCCTCGACGTCGACGTGCCACGCGGGCAGGTGGTGGTGTTCGTGGGAGTGTCCGGGTCAGGCAAGTCATCGTTGGTGTTCGACACGATCGGCGCTGAGGCCGGCTACCAGCTCAACGAGACGTTTCCACCATTTGTCCGCAACCGGCTGCCGAAGTGGGCGCGGCCCGAGGTCGAGCAGATCGACGGTCTCTCGCCGGTGGTGGTGATCGACCAGCGACGCATCGGCGGGAATGCCCGATCCACGGTCGGTACGATCACCGATGCGTGGACCTACCTCAGGCTCCTGTTCTCCCGCGTGAGCACGCCGCACGTCGGCGAGTCCAACCACTTCTCTTTCAATGATCCCGCCGGCATGTGCACCACGTGCTCTGGCCTGGGCGAAGTTGTCGTCAGTGCCGTTGATCGCTTCCTCAACCTGGACAAGTCGCTGAAAGACAGCGCCATCCTGCTGCCCGGGTTCGGCAACGGCGGCTACTGGTACTCCCAGTACGCCGACATCGGCACATTCGACGCTGACACCCCCTTGCGCGACTGGACCCAAGCCGAACGCAACGCGCTGCTGTTCGGCGGCGAACACGCCGCACGCCTCGGCACCAAACCCCCAAAGGGCTACGAAGGTGTCGTCGAACGGTTCGAACGGATCTACCTGCAGACCTCCGACAACCTGTCCGACCGCAAGCAGGAAACCCTCGCCCGGTTCACCCGCTCCGCCGTGTGCCCGGACTGCAACGGTGATCGGCTCAACGAGGCCAGCCGCACCGCCACCGTGCTCGGCTTCACGATCGGCGAGATGGCGCGGATGGAGATCAACGAACTCGCCGCACTGGTGACGACGGTGACCGCGGCGAACGTGGCGCCGGTCGTGGCCGCACTGACGGCAAGGCTGGACGCCCTGATCACCATCGGGCTGGGGTACCTCCACCTCGGCCGCGCCACCACGACCCTGTCCGGCGGCGAGTCACAGCGCATCAAGACCGTCAAGCACCTGGGTAGCAGCCTGGTCGAGGTGCTCTACATCTTCGACGAACCCACCGTCGGCCTCCACCCGCACGATGTCGCGTCCATGACGAGGCTGCTTGAACAGCTGCGGGACAAGGGCAACAGCGTCCTTGTCGTCGAGCACGACCCCGCGGTCATGGCCGTTGCCGACCAGGTCATCGAGATCGGGCCAGGAGCGGGCAACCGGGGCGGCACACTCGTCTTCCAGGGCACCTTCGCGCAGCTGCGCCACGCCGACACCCCGACCGCGGCCGAACTGTCGCGGCATCAGCCCATCAACGATCGGCCACGAACACCACGCGGGAGCATCACCGTCACCAACGCCACCCGCAACAACCTCAAAAACCTAACCGTGGACATCCCGACCGGCGTCATGACCGTGCTCACCGGCGTCGCCGGCTCGGGAAAGTCCAGCCTCGCCACCGAACTCGTCGCTCAGCACGAGGCCATCGTGATCAACCAAAAACCGGTCACCACTAACCGTCGCTCAACCCCCATCACGTACACCGGCGTCGCCACACCCATCCGGAAGCTGTTCGCACGCCACAACAACGTTCCGGCCAGCCTGTTCAGCGCTAACTCTGAGGGCGCCTGCCGCGACTGCAATGGTCTCGGCGTCATCTACACCGACCTCGCCTTCATGGAAGGGCAGGAAACGGTCTGCGAAACCTGCCGGGGACGACGCTTCACCCCCAAAGTTCTGCGGCACACGGTCGACGGACTGTCCATCGCCGACGTCGACGAGCTCACCATCACTGATGCCATGCATCGGCTCCCCGACCCAGCAATCACGAAGGCCCTGCGTCACCTCGACGACGTCGGCCTCGGTTACCTGAGACTCGGCCAGCCTCTGACAACCCTCTCCGGCGGCGAATGTCAACGCGTCAAGGTCGCCAAGGAGCTCCGCGACACAATCAGCCCCACGCTTTACGTCCTCGACGAACCCACCACCGGGCTCCACCTCCGCGACATCGACACCCTGCTGCGCGTTCTCGACAACCTCGTGGACCACGGCCACACAGTCGTCGTCATCGAGCACAATCTCCACGTCATCCGACAAGCCGACTGGCTCATTGACCTGGGACCAGGACCCGGTAGGCACGGCGGCCAGATCCTCTACCAAGGCCATGTCGCAGACATCACCAACACCGCCACCGCACAAGCACTCAACATCGCAACCCAGCGGTGAGTCGCACTCATCTCGCAAGCGGATACCGAGGTTCGCGCGCTGAGGGTCTCCTACTAACGCAGCGTTACCGATAGTGTTCGGGTGCGGTCCCCGACGAGTCCCAGTACGGCGGTGCAGCCGCCCGAGGTTCCTTAAACTCTGGGACGCCCTCCCCACATCTGGGGCACAGCATCCCAGAGTTCAGTCACAGTTGCCGGTCAGATTCCTCCAGCTCGAAGCCTGTGGTGCAGAGCAGGTGCTCGGCGGGGGAGGCGATGGCTTCGAAGCTGGTCCGGTTGGTGCCGGAGATCAGCAGGCCGGTGCCGACCCGGGCGGCGAGCAGGAGTCGCCGTTCGCCGGCGGTGAGCCCGAACGCGTCGCCGATGGCGTCGATGGCTTGCGGGGCTTGTTTGAGCAGGATCTGGGTGGCGGCGTTGGCGACGACGGCGTGGCCGAGGTCGGTGCCGAGGACGTCGGCGACGTCCTGGGTGATCACGGTCAGGCCGGCCTGGCGTTTGCGGGCGGCCTTCGACATGCGGAACAGGAACCGGGCGCCCTCCCCGTCGCGCATCAGCAGCCACGCCTCGTCCACCACCACCAACCGCCGGACCGCCGTCCGGCCGGGTGCGTCGACCTGCCGCCAGATCGCGTCCAGGGCGAGGAGGGTGCCGACGCCGCGCAACTCGTCGGGCAGGTGCCGCAGCGACCACACGACCAGGTGCCCGTCGGGGCGGGTGGTGGTGGGCCCGTCGAACAGGTGCGAGAACGACCCATCGACCCAGGGAGCCAGCCGTGCGGCGAGCTGCCCGGCGGCCGCGTCCGTGTCGGCGCGCAGACGGTCGGCGAGGTCGCGCAGTAGTGGGGCGGGCCGGTGGTGGGTGGCCGGATCTGGGGTGATGCCCGCGCCTCGGTAGACGGCCAGGATCGCCCGGTCCAGGGCCGCGCGTTCGGCCGGGGGTGGCTGCTGCCCGAGCATCACCGCGGTGAGGGTGTGCAGGAACAGGCCGCGGCGGGTGAGCACGTCCGGGCGGGTGTCCCCTGCGGGCAGGTCGAGGGGGTTGACCTTCACGCCGGAGGCGCCGAGGCGCACCGCGGCGCCGCCGACCGCGTCGGCGAGTCGGAGGTATTCGTCTTCGGGGTCGATGACCGCGACCTGCACCTGCTGGTAGAGGTTGCGCAGGATCTCCAGCTTCACGAAGTAGGACTTGCCGGCGCCGGAGCGGGCCAGCACGACACTGTTGTGGTTCTCCTGCGCCCACCGGTCCCACCACACGATGCCCTGCGAGTCCGGGTTGATCCCGTAGAGCACGCCGCCGTCGGCGGGCGGGTCGCCGGGCAGCGGCGCGGGCAGATCAGCCGACGCGAGGGGGAACGCCGCGGCGAGGGCGGCGGTGTCCATGGTGCGGCGCACCTGCAGGCTGTCGGTCGCCAGGGGCAGGGTGGTGGTCCAGCCGGCGAGGTGCCGCCACGTCGCGGGTTGCACCTCGATCAGCGTGGACGCGGCGGCGGCTTTCACCTGCGCGCACGCCTGCAGGAGTTCGTCTTCGGTGCGGGCGTGCACGGTCAGGTATAGGCCGACGCGGAACAGCTTCGCCGCGCCGCGGGCAAGCCTCTGCGCGAGGTCGGCGGCGTCGTCCGCCGCGGCCTCCACGGACGGGTCGGGCAGTTTCCCGCGTTCGGCGTCGGCGCGGCGGGACGATTCGAACCGGGCGCGCTGGTCGCGCAGCCGAGCCGCCGCGACGGGGGCGGGCAGCGGGTCGATGTGCAGGGCAAGGTCGAGGCGGCCCGGCCAACTGAGGAGGGGTTCGAGCCAGGCCGGGCCGACCTCGGCCGGGTAGCCGGTCACCACGAGGGTCGCGGCGTAGCCGTCACCGACGCGCAGCATCCGTGGGGTCACCTCCACGGAGGCCGGAGCGACGGTGGCCGCCAGCGACGAGGGCTGGCGGCCACCGACAGTGGGTGTACGAAGACGGTTGCGGGTTCTCATCGGGGGCGGTTCCTCCTGCCGTGGTGGGTGTTCGGGCCGGTGATGACGGTGTCGGGGGCCGCGAGGCCTCCGGGCCGTGGTGGCCGGTAGGGGTCGGCGGCCGCGGCGAGCGCGGCGGTGACCGCCGCCCCGTCCAGGGCGCGGGTGGTGACGCCGAGGCCTGACAGGGCGCGGACGGTGGTCTCGGCTCGTTGTCGGGCGGCGTGCTCGCCGCGCTCGCCGGGGCTGGTGCGGGTGACGATGAGGACCTGCCGGCGCAGTGGATCCCTGCGCTGGGCGAGGTCGTCGAGGAAGCGGGCGTGATCGGCCGCCGCGTCCGCGAGGGCCGGATGCGGCAGCTGCGCCGCCGTCTGGGCGAGGGTGCGAGCGGCCGAGTGTAGGTCCACCGGCTGCGCGGACACGACGATCTGCGTCGGCGTGGACAGGCTGTTGAGCCAGCGGCCGAAGACCTCGACCAGGGCGGCCTGCTCGTTGGGGGTGCGCAGGGCGAGGTTGACGTTTGTGGCGGCGACCATCGCCGCCCGTGCCCCGCCCAGGTGGATCTGTCCGCCGTCGTCGATCGCGTCGGCGGGCAGCGTCAACGGCGCCGGCAGCATCACCCGGCTTGTCGGCGTCTGCACCCAGTCCGGGGTCTGCGACGTCGTGTCCGTGGTCGTGAGGGCCCGAGGTGCCCGCGCGTGGCGGACGGCGGCGGCCAGCCACACATCCAGGGGCCGGCCGTCGCGGCGGCCCACGGCGACGCCGAACACCATGCCGCCGGCCAGTACTCCGGCGGCTACGAGCACCAGCGGCGGCATCAGGTCGTGCAGGCCGCGCCAGGTGCCGTAGAAGACGAGCGCGGTGACGGCGAGGATCGCCAGCTGCCGGAATGTCAGCCCGTAGAGGACCTTGTCGGGGGCGTCGACGTCTGCGGGCATCCGTGTCCGCCCCGCCTCACTGCGATCGTCGTGGGCGCTCATCGGCCCACCGCCTTCACTGCTTGGCGCAGGCCGGGAATCGAGCGGGTGACCTGCTGCACGACGATCACGCGTATCGCCGCGCCGAGCATGTTCCCCCCGCGGCCCCCACTGCCGGTGGCCACGTAGCGGCGCATCAGGGCTGGTACCCGCAGCGTCGTCCACAGCATGACCATGACGACGAACAGGTTGATCACCCCGCCCGGCTCGATGGGCAGGCCGAGCACGGGCAGCAGATGCTGCGTGTCGGTGAGCATCCACTGCCCGGCGTACAGGGTGAAACCCTGCACCACGGGCACGGCAAGCACACCGGTGTACGAGCGCCACCACAGGCGCGCCAGGGGGTCGGTCTGCGGCAGCGCGTGACAGGCCAATGCGAGGGGCGCGGCGGCGGTCAGGACGAGCACGACCGCGAAGCGGACGATCACGCTGAACGCGGTGCCCGCGAGGAGGACGGCGATGATCGCCACGCAGATCACGAACAGCAGCACCGCGGTCGTGTCCCGGCCGGCGGTGATGTGGGTTCGGATCGCCCGCAGTGCCCCGTCGCTTCGCCGGCGGGTGTGGTGAGCGCGGCGGTCAGGGCGTTGGCGAGGTCGATGAGCATGCCGCACCACAGCTGTGAGAAGTGCGCGGTGACGAACCCGACGATCAGCCGGGGGAGGAGGTCCTTGATCGTGTAGCGGGTGGTCTCGTTGCCGCCGGCGGTCATGGTGAGCACCCCGGCGGCGAGGAAGGCCAGAACGAAGACGGTGTCCACGACGAGCACGGAACGGCCGGTCAGGGCCTGCACCTGCGGCAGGCCGGTGACGTTCGGGGTGACCAGCAGCACGTCGCTAATCACCCCGAACAGCGCGTCCAGGGCCGCGAGGATCGCCGTTGCCAGCCAGTCCAGGATCTGGTCGAGTAGCCAACCCATGCCTCAGCCCCCGACGATTCCCTGCACGACCTGCAGCAGGACCGGCGCGAGCACGGCGAGGCCGTAGCCGATCAGGGCGTTCTTCAACGCGCCCTTGGCCCGATCGACCTGCGTCGGGTCACCACCGGCGGTGGCCCAGTACACCCCGGCCAGGACGAGGAACAGGGTCGCGACAGCGGCGAGGATCCCCACCAGCCACGACTGCAAGTTGCTGATCACGACCGGCAGCGGATTCGGACCCCCCTTGGGGTTCGGCGTGGCGGCGTAGGCGGCGACCGGAGCGGACAGGAGCAGGACCACCATGCCGGCGACATTGGCGGCACGGCGAACGGTGCGGGAGTGGGTGAGGGCACGAAGACGTGCCGGGATGCGCGACATGAACGGGTTCACCTCCAGCCCCAGCCCGCGCTTTGGCGCGGCGGAACTTGTCAAGGCAGGTGGAACCAGTGGGTGTTACGCCGCTTGTGGCATTGGTTGATCGGTAGCGGGTTCGGTGGGGTTGATCCAGACGGTGTTGGGCAGGTGTAGCGCCTTGGGTCTGGGTCGGCGGGAGAAGCGTTCGGGGTGGGCGGTCCAGGCGGTGTCGAGGGCGTGCTCGCGTTGCTTTTGTTGGGTCGCGGCGTGGCCGTAGTGGACGTCGGCGGGGGTGTGCAGGCCGATGCCGGCGTGGTGGTGTTCGTGGTTGTACCAGCTGAAGAACGTGTCGCAGAATGCGCGGGCGTCGGCCAGTGAGCCGAAGTGTTCGGGGAACGTGGGGTGGTATTTCACGGTCTTGAACGCGGCTTCGGAGAATGGGTTGTCGTTGCTGACGCGGGGGCGTGAGTGCGAGCGGGTGACGTGGAGGTCGGCCAGGAGCGTCGCGACGCGTTTGGAGGTCATGGACGTGCCGCGGTCGGCGTGCACGACCTGCGGGGACGCCGTGCACGGCGATGACCTCGGTGATGAAGTCGTGGGCGATGTCGGCGCTCTCTCTGGCGGCGACGTGGTGGCCGACGATGTACCGGGACCAGATGTCGATCATGACGTAGGCGTCGTAGTAGACGCCCTTGGTCGGGCCGGGCAGTTTGGTGATGTCCCAGGTGAACACCTGCCCGGGGCCGGTGGCGGTCAGCTCCGGGCGGGCCCGGGTGGGGTGTCGGGCCTGGCGGCGCCGGTCGACGACCTGGTTGTTGGTGCGCAGGATGCGGTAGAGGGTGGAGATCGAGGCCAGGTAGACGCCTTCGTCGAGCAGCGTCGCGAACGCCTCAGTCGGGGTGGTGTCGACGAACCGGTCGCTGTCGAGCACGGCCAGGATCCGGGCGCGTTCGGCGTCGGACAGTCGGTTCGCCGGCGCCGGCCGCGGCGCCGGCGGACGCCCATCGAGGGGTCGGGAGCGTCGGTGGGCGGTGCTGCGGGCGATCCCGGTCAGCCGGGCCGCCGCACGGGTCGACGTCGCCGCGGCAAGCAACTGGGCGTGGGCGTTGGTCAGGGCTTGGTCGGCTTGGTGTCGGTGTCCGCGCTCTCGGAGATCTCGGCCAAGAGCGCGTGTGCTTTTCCCATGATGTCCAACGCCGCCTCGGTCCGGGCGATCTTGCGGTTCGCCAGCTCCAACTGGCGGCGCAGCCGAGCGATCTCGGCCTGTTCCCCACTCGGCCGGCCGACGGTCTGACCGGGCTTCTTACCCTCCAGCAGGCCGGCGTCACGGGCGCGGCGCCACTCACTCATCAGCGACGAGTACAAGCCGTTACGGCGCAGATACCCGTTGCCGTCACCCTCAGCGACGGCCTGCTCGTATCCGGCGAGCAGCCGCAGCTTCTCCGCCGCAGTGAACGACCGACGCCGCCGCGGCCGATCTGCACGAGGTCCCTCACTGGTCATGACCCCATCGTGCCCGACGGACAGTTGCGCGCTGGAAATCGTCATCGAGAGAAGATCCATCCCCGCGCTTTTCGCCGAGGCCGGGCGGCCCGCCAAACTGTGGCGGCGGGCTTTCCCGGCTGCTGCCCGGCCGGCGGTGTGTGGCGCAGGCCGTTGGCACCGGGGCTGCATATGGCTATGTATCCGTGGGAATGCGGGCCGCAGGCGAGGAGCTCACCGCGCACGGCCCCACCGCTGGCCAGGCCTCACTGGCTTCTGGCTGCGTCCGTTGACAACAACGCCCCCAGGCTGCCGGGCCGCGACCGGCCTGTCGACGCTGTTCGGCCGTGGCTGTGGTGGGCGTGCTGCACATCACGCGTTCCGTCCCCTTTCCTCCCCTCGCCAAGATAGGCACCCATTCGGCCGGCCTGCACCATGACTGGAGTCCGTCATGAACAAAGCCCGCCCCCGACGCCAGCGCATCGTCATCGGCGCAGACACCTACCTGCCGGATGTCAATGGCGCGGCGAACTTCACCCACCGGCTCGCCACTGGGCTGCTTGGCCGTGGGCACGAGGTGCATGTGATCTGCCCGGCGAGGGAGAGCGGTCCGGGCAGCACCCTGGAGGAGGGGCTTGTGGTGCGCCGGCTCGTGTCCCACCGCACCCCGTTTCATCCCACGTTCCGCGTCTGCGTGCCGTGGCAGGTAGCCCGGCCAGCAGCGCGCCTACTGGACGAAGTCGCCCCCGATGTGGTGCACATCCAGTCCCACTTCCCGGTCTGCCGCGGCCTGGCCGCCGCCGCGCGCCAGCGCCGGATACCGGTGGTGGCCACCAACCATTTCATGCCGGAGAACCTCCTCGGCTACGCCCGGCTTCCCGCCTGGCTCGCCGGTGTGGCCTGTCGGCTCGCCTGGCGTGACCTCGTACGTGTCTTTCACCGCGCCTGCATCGTCACCGCTCCCACCCCACGGGCGGTGCAACTGCTGCACGAGAACGGCTTGCGCTGCGCCGCCGAGCCGGTGTCCTGCGGCCTCGACCTGGACCGCTTCGCTCAGCCACTGCCCGACGGCGGCGACGGGCGGCGGCGTGTGCTGTTCGTGGGCCGGCTCGACCAGGAGAAGAATGTCGACCAGTTGCTGCACGCGCTGGCGCTGCTGCCTGAGCGGCTGCAGGCCATCGGCGAGATCGTCGGCGACGGCTACCACCGCCGGGTGCTGGAGGACCTGGCGCGCCAGCTCGGCATCTGGAATCGGGTCATCTTCCACGGCCTCGTCAGCGACCAGGAGCTCCTGCACGCCTATGCCCGCTGCGACGTATTCTGCATGCCCGGCACCGCCGAACTCCAGAGCCTAGTGACCATGGAGGCCATGGCCGCCGGCAAGCCGATCGTCGCAGCCGACGCCATGGCGCTGCCGCACCTGGTCCAAACCGGCAGTAACGGCTACCTCTATCCGCCAGGAGACATTCACACCCTCCCCGCGCACTTGGCCTCCCTCCTGGACGACGCGTCGGCTCGCGCCCAGATGGGAGCGGTCAGCCGGCGGATCATCACTGCGCACGACCTTGGCCACGCGCTGCGCACATTCGAGGAGCTATACCTGAAGGCCGCCACCGGGGAATTCGCGGGCCGCGCCAGCGGCGTCGCCCGCCCCTGCGATGAAAGCGAGCACGATGAGCAATCTGCGAGTTCTCGTCATTGATGACGAGCCCAAGATCCGCACGACCGTGCGCGGGAAGCGGACGGATTCGAGGTCAGCGAGACGGCAGACGGGTCATCCGTGGGTGCAGTCCGTCACCCGCGACCGGCCTGGTCGTACTGGACGTGGACGTGATGCTGCCCGGGCTGGACGAAGTCCAGGTGCTGCGGCGCATCCGGCAGACCAGGTTCGGCAGGGGGGTCCGCCTCTGCGGGCAGTCTGGCCGGTAGTCCGTGCCGCGCGGGCATACGGCAACTCAACGTCGACGGCGGGCCACGACGCGCCTGTCAGGCCGCAGCTGCCGCACCGCTGTGGCAACGCCGACGGCGGTGACGGCGGCGATGACGACGGCAGCGCGATGGCGGCGGGCTGCCGACCGAAGTGCGACGGTCGCGTCGCGGATTGAACGGGCGGCCGGGCCCGCTTTTTGTGCGGCATTTTGAGAGCTGCTGCGGAATGCGGCCATCGTCCGCGTGCCGCGTTGGCGCACCGCGTTGCCGCGTTGCCGCGCGGTGCCCGCCATGCGGGTGAGACCGGCGCTGTCCGCCCCTTGCCGAGCTTTCTGCACCGCTCCTGCTGTCTTTCCTCGCATCGCCTGGGCCGCGCCCGTCACTCGTCCGCGGAGGCGACTCTTGATCTGGAGGGCACTGTCTCGGCCCCGCGCCTTCACGTCGGTCTTGGCTGCCAGGGCCTGCACTGTGGCGCCGAGTTCCGCTCGTGTCTTCTCGACGTCCTCGTTGATGCGGTCCGGGTCGCTGTTTGCGTCCGCCATCATCGCCCTCTCCCCTTCTTGGCGGCCTGTTGCACTGACTTGACGTCGGTGCGCACGCTGTCGAGCGTCGACTGGGGCTTGAGAGGCATCATCTTGCTGGTCTGCTTCTTCCCGGACAGCGCGAGCAGACCGGCCACCGCTAACAGGATCACCGCCACTACCAGCGCTGCCAGCCACGCCCACATGACCTTCGCCAGTAGCAGGATGAACGCGGCGACGAGGCCGCCCCCGCCGTAGAACGCCATCCCGCCCGCGCCGCCGAGCATCGCCGCGGCGGCACCGGCGCGTTTTCCTTTGCCGGTCAACTCCGCGCGGGCCGCGGCCAGCTCGTCGCGCACCAGCCGGGTGATCTGGTCGGTGGCACGCTCGACGAGTTGCGCGACGCTGGCCTCTGCCGGTTGTGCCTGCTGGGTCTTCGGGTCGCCACCGGGCGGGCCATCCATGTGCGGTCGTCACCTCACCGTCAGCGGGTGGCTGCGGCCGAGGAGACGGCGGCGTTGCTTGTACCGGTCGTTGCCCCGGCCGGTGATGAGGTGTCTGTGACGGTGGATGCGCCGTCGGCTGGAGCAGGAAGATCAGTGACGGAGATGTCATCTGCCGTGCGCTGCCAGCTGATTCGCACAATGGCCACCACCGCCGCCACCGCTAGCGCTGCTGCTGCTGCCGTCGCGGGCCGGATCATCGCCGCCGTCTGCAACAGCGACCGCTTCCTACTACGCCTACGCCTCATGTCGATCGTCCCCTTTCTGCCGTGATTCGCGCTTTCCCTCATCGTGAAGACAAGGAAGCCACGGAGAGGGCGATTCGGCACTTTTTGTCCCAGTCGTGTCGCAACGACCGCCAGCCCGGGGCCCGCCCGATCATCGACTGGAACCTCTGCGACGACTGTCGCGTTCGAGGTTCTGCGGCGTGTCCGCGTGGTGGGCGGGCGGGTCGTGGTGCCGCCCGCCCCTGAGCTCTCACCCTCGAGGCGAGACCTTCCGTCACCGCCGGCGGCGGCTGGCCTCGGGGATGTTCGACTCGAACTCCTCGTGGCGGACCTGCTCGTCGATCGACTGGTCCTCGACCACCTCGTCCTTGGCCAGGTGGGCGCGCTCGACTGGCACCTGGTCCTTGGCCACGACGGGGCGTTCGGCGCGTAGCGGCATCTCCTGCTGCGCCTCGCCGATGTCGGCGCGAACCTGCCCGGCGTTCTCGGCGGTGATCGGTTCGCGCTCGATGTACACCTCGTCGTGCTCGACCGGCACGCTCGTGTGGACGTTGTCGGTGACGACGTACTTGCGTAGCACCGCCGTGCCGGCCGGCTGGCTCTCCGTGCCGACTCGCAGCCGCTCCTCGGACCGGATCAGGTCCTCGCGGCCCTGCAAGGTGCGCTGCGGCGCCTGCTGCGGCTGCATCTGATAGTGCTGGTACAGCTGTGCGGTCTGCTCGGCGTCAAGCGGAGCATCCGTACCGGCCTCCACGCTCGGGCGCTGGTGACCGTGGCCTTGTCGTAGGCGACCATCAGCTGGCGGTCCTGCATCTGGGCGTTGCCCAGCGGGGCCATCGCCTCCCGCTTGCCGTCGGTCTGCACGCTGACCCAGGTCGGGTAGCCCGCAGCGTCGGCCCACACCTGCCGGACTTTGCCGATCTTGGCACCCGAGCTGTCCTTGACCTTCGTGCCGTGTACGAGTTCACCTGCTGCTGAGTCAGTTCCATCATCTGCTCCTCTCCCTGTCACCGCCCGCCTACCCGCCGCTTTTCGGCAGGCATTCGTGGCCGGTGTGCCTCCCCGTAGCCGGGCACAGTCCGGCGGGCATAACGGCGGTCGACGTGGGCATTCGCGGGTGGCCTGAGGCGAATGCGAGGAAGGAGAAACATGAGCGCGATGAACCCGCCGGCGGGCGGTTCCGCGAACCCCCCGGACCATCCCATCCGTCCACGCCATGCCGAAGCCGGCACCGCAGCGAAGACCAGCGCGGCGGCGGCGTTCGCCCTGGTGTTCGGAGTGGCGGGACTGATCTGCGTGCTGACCGCGATCTTGTCCGCAGTCGGGTTCGTGCTCGGGATCATCGGCGTCATCCTCGGCATCATCGGACTCCGCATGGCCCGCCGCCCCAACGTCACCGGCCACGGCGTCGCCATCGGAGGCCTCGTCCTCAGCGTCATAGCCGTCGTGTTGGCCCTCATCATCGCCGCCGGCGTCACCACGTTCCTCAACAACCAAAGCGCCGTGAACCGACTCGAGCACCAGGTCGAGAAACTCCGCGACAAGCTGCCCCACTGAACCGCCGTGTCGATGCTCCGGCCACCCGCAACGCGGACTGACGGGGGAGCAGACTCCTCCAATCGAACCTGGCCACGGCCGGTTCACGAAGGGGTGGTCGTCGAACGGCACGTCCGGAGACAACCGCAGGCAGCCATGATTGCTGCCCGGGTGACGCGTTTCGTGCCGCTGCCAGCCTGGCGGGATTAGCGGCGGCCGATCGGCCTGCCCGTCATCCGTTCTGCGACCTGCCGCAGCTTCTCCTGCGTGCTCGGCTTGGCCGCCTCGCGTCGCCCGAGGTTGATCATCTTTCGGCCCTGCTGGCTGTTCAGGAATCCCTTGACTCGCTGGCCGACCGATGTCATGCCCGTCCCCTTTCGGTGCTCTGCCTGGTTTCGATGGCAGCGCTCTGCGCGCTGGTGTCGTACCCGGTCGTGCGTTGTTCATCTGCCGTTCAACTGAACCGGGGAGAAGGCCCACTGACCGATCGAGCCCCAGGGCTCATTGGCCGCTGCCTGTCCGCTTGTGAATCTTCTGTCGAGTCACCTACTGCCTCACGCTCTGGCAGTCGAGGCCGTTGTGGCAGGGCGTCTTCAGAAGAACTTGATGATCCTGAGGGCCACCGGCACCCCGGGTACGCCCTGCGGGCAAAGAGGCATGAACGGGATAAAGCTTACCCAATGCCGTCATTTGTCACTTTCTGGGTTGCACGATGGGGTGGGTCGAGTTGAGACGCTAGGCGAGGTGTGCACAGGAAGCGTTGGGCAACCGGGAAACGGCCGCTTTTTGCTGGAGGCAGCGGCGATGGTCCTGACAGCGGCGGTGGCCGCCGTGGCCGTTGTGCGTGCCGGTCGGCCACGTACCCGAGGAGACGCGAACGAGGGCCTCACCCCGCTTCTGGCAGCGATTCTTCCGTCACCGGAGGCGTGAAAGGAAACGCCATCGCTCAGCACCACCATGACCGGCGCGAGCGATGACACGGCCGCTACGGCAGCGCCATTCGCTGACGCGCGGCCCGCTTGGCGGATTACGCCCACGGCATGACGCGGCACGGGCTGCATGGCCGGCATCGCGTCGCCGTGGCAGCACGACAGCTTCAACCGAGGCACGCCCGTCGCCGATCCTGAAACGTCCTCTCCCATCGGCGAGCCCGCTTACGGCCGACGACAGGCCGGTGGTCCCAGCCGCGTGCTTCGGCGTCGCATCCCTCGACGGCCAGCGGCCAGGGCGCGGCGGGGCGGGCCCGCATCGACGGGTCCGCCCCTGCACCGCACCCGGCGCCCCTGCACCGCACCCGGCTCAGTCCTGCCGGAGCTGGCCCGCGGTTTCCTGTGCCTGCCCCTGCACCTGCTGGGCAGACGACTTGGCCTGGCCCTGGACGGCGGACGCGCCGTGGACGGCGGTGGATCCGACCGACTGGGCTGCGTGCTTCGCGGGTTCGCGCAGGTGGTCCCGCATCTGGTGACCGGCCTGGCTGGCCTGCTCGCGCAGTTCGCCGGAGTGCTGGCGGGCCATTCCCTTGGCCTGGCCGGCCCACTGCCGCTCGGAGCGGCTGGGTGGGATCAGCGCGGAGACCAGCAGCCCGGCGCCGAAGGCGATCAGGCCGGCCGCCAGTGGGTTGCCTTGAGCCTGCTGCCGGGACTGCTGCCCGAGTTCGCGGGCCTGGTTGCGCATCGACCCGGCGGCGGCCGACACCTGCTGGCCGGCGCCGTGCCCGTCCATCGGTGTGCCCATCACCTTCTCCTTGACCCGGGTGAGCGCCCCGCGGGCCTGGTCGACACGGTCACCGGCGATCCGCCGTGGGTTGACCTTGTCGCTCAGCGCGTCGACGTCACTGATCAGTTCGTTGCGGGTCTGCTCTATCTGCTGTCGGATCTGGTCCGGATCGGTCGACATCATCTGCTCCCTTCCGGCTCGTTCACCGGCCGCGTAGGGCGTCCGGCATCTGCCGTGCGGTCTGTTGCGTCCGGGGCAGCACCGCGCGCAGCTGCCGCAGCTTCGTCCGCCCGATGGCGAGGAGGATGGCGGCGATGATCGCCCACACTCCCGCCACGATGAGCGCGGCCCAGCTCTGGTCCATCACGTCGGACAGACCCCACCAGACTGCGTACGAGACGAACAGAACGGTCAGGAAACCGGCCAGCGCGGCACCACCGAACATGCCGCCGGCCTTGCCGGCCTGGCTCGCCTCCTCGCGCAGCTCCGCCTTGGCCAGCTCGATCTCCTGGCGGAACAGCGTCGACACATCGCGGGTCACGTCACCCAGCAGCTCACCGACCGACTGGGTGCGCTCCTTCTCCGGGGCGCTCACGGTGCCACCTCACCCGAGATGTCCGACTCCCGCTGGCCTACCGGCGACACGCTCTGCGCCCGCGCCGCCCCGGTGTACGGGCCTTCGCCGGTGTACGCGGCCTCAACCTCCTGCGGCTCCGGCTGCGGCATCGGTTGGCCCGGCTGCGGGGTCTGACCCATCTGTTCGCTTGGCCGCCTCCCGTTCCCCGAGGCCAGGTTTCGGGTGAGCCGGCCGACCAGCACTCCGGCCACCGCCGCGCCGGCGAGAAACATCCCAGGGTGCTGGCGGGCGTACCCGCGAACGTCGTCCATCACCTCGCCAGGTTCACGCTCGTCGAGCCATCCGGCGGTCCGATCCGCGGCCATCGCCGCGCGTCGGACAGCCTCACCGGCCATACCGGTATCTCCGCCGCGGTCGGCCATCGAGCCGAGCTGCTGGCCGAGACCGCGCAACCCCTCAGCGGCCCGATGCTGCTGCGTCCGAGCCTGATCGCGCAGCTGCGAGGTGGCCTCCCCGGTCAGGTGCCGCGCCTCCTGCCGCGCCTGCGCGGCCACTTGCCGGCCCTGCTCGACGGCAGTGTGACCGACCTGGCCACCCGCCTGCGCCGTCTGCTGACCCATCTGGGACGCCGCCTGGCGGGCCTGCTCGGTGGTGCCGCCCGGCGGTCTGCTCTGGTTGATCGCCGTCATCGCGAGCTCCTCTCCTCGGCTCCCGGCCACGATGCAGCCCGGAACACCACCCGCGTACCCCCACCGCCTCACCACAATCGCCAGGGCTGGGCAACACGAGAGCCGCCTGTTGATCAAACGAGCGCAGCGCGACGCGGGAGGAGGCTGGTCCGGATCTCGTCGGATCTGAATTCGCGGCTGCTGGGGATCGTGCTGCTGCAGCAATCACATGAGAGGAGCCCTGCTCGTCACGGCTGCGCCCGTAGGGCGAACTTCTCGCCGGGTCGCGGCTTCGCTTGCCCGGCTCGGCATAGCGCTGGCCGCTTCGTCCCACGGGTGGGAATATCTCCGGCAGAAGGGGAAGCCGGGCGCATATGGCCCTCTTCGGGCCATCCGGTGCGCATCCGTTAGCGAGGCGACCCCGCGCTCTGGGGCCCTGATATATAGGCCTCCACCGGAGAAGGCGTCTGCCCTGCTTGATCTAGTTACGTCGGCATGCGCGGCAATCTGGGTGATGGTCCAGCCGCGTTCGCGGGAGGTGTCGATCGCATGGCGGACGAACCGGGCGAACGCCACCTGGTGCGGTCCGGGCTGCGGGCGGGCTTGTGTGGCCAGACGTGGGGGGTGGGGGACAGGACTCGGAGTGGGCCCCGGCTTTCCTGGCGGTGTGGGCGATCGTGCTCATCGTCGACATCGGTTCAGTCTTCTCATGTCCACGCGTTTGTGCACCCCCTCCGCCTTGTCTGCCGGCCAGGTGCTCCTACCTGTTTGCAGGAAACCGATGCGTCCTGCACACCGGAAGGCGCTCGGCCCGTCCGCGGCCCGTTACATCGACGTATCGAAGGGCGGACAGATCGGGCCTATCGGGGCCCGGCGTACGCACTGGTGGAGGCGAGATGGGTGGGTCTGCGTGCGCTTGGGTCACCGATGGAGCTTGTCCCCGGCAACGGTCGGGGTTGCGGCATGAGGCGGCGCAGTCGCCTGCCTGCGCGGCAGGCGTTACGTGGGCGTCGCGGGTTGACAGAGCAACTCGCCCGTGGCGGGGTCCTTGCACAGGTAGCGGTCGCCTTCGTGCATCCATCCCCACAGCCAGTCCTTGAACAGAGGCTGGCGGCAATGGCGGCAGGTGCCGGCTCGTCGCCCCTGCGGCGTTGGTGGTGGCGCCTGGCCGGTCTTCTCTATCGCCGTTGGTGTCCCGGTCGTGGCTCTGGAGATGTTGTGGTGGTGGGGCGGTGGCGGGACGGTCGCTGGTGGACGTGGAACTGACGGTGGCGGGTTGGCCATAGTTGCTCCCTTGCTGCGCTGTTGGGACGGGACCAGGCGGGCCCCGACACCCGAGGCATGCCCGTCGGGGAAGTCCGCAGCCAGCCCTCCCTCAAGAACAGGCGATGCGCGAGGCACTGTTACGGGGGCATGATCGCTGCTGCTGGCGAACGCCGTGTGGAACCGGCAGCGGGTCCAGCTGTCGCCGGGAAACGCCGCTGCTTGTCCCGCCATCGCGACCGCCGCTGATTCGACTCCCGCAATCCTGCCGTAGGAGTCACCTGAGCCGGTGGAAGTCGGCGTATGGGTGAACGTGCCGAGCCGGCGTACGACGTTCATCCGTACCTACCTGGTCTCGTTCACCCGTACGCCGACAGTGGGGGTTGGTGAGCGCTGACCGATGCGGCGCTGGCCCTGGTGCGGCCGACGCCGAGCCGGGCCACCGAACTGGAGGCCGAGACGCTGGCCGTCCGAGAGCAACTGGAGACATTCCAGCGGGAACTGCAGGAGCTGAGGGCAACGGTATGGGACCTGACCAGAACATCGACCCGTGGCGGGAAGCGATTATGACCCCCGGCGCCACCATGCGCCGGGCGCAGGCGCTCGTGGCCGACGAGGAACGCCGATCCCGAGGCCAGGCCTGACGCCGTATCCAATGAGGCGGCCAGCGTGACCACCCCGTCACCCGATCGGTTGAGGGACGATCACCCGCCAGCCCGGCGCAGCACCGGCCGATACGGTGGGTGACGTCGGAGCGGTAGGCGCAGCCACGCGGATGGCTTCATGCCTCGCCTGCCGCTTCCGCCAGGTCACCCGAAGGGCTTCCCGAGCCGGCAGGTCCAGGCTCCTTGCCGTCCGTCCCCCTTCGGCGTGTGGTGACGGGGCGACGGGCAACAGGTGCCGCGGCCGAAAGCGCGGTTGTCCGTCGCCCCGTTACCAGTATTTCGGTCATGACAGCCATGGGCGGATGTCGAGACAACCGGAAGTAGACGCAGGAGCTGCTGCGCAGTGGGCTGCGCCGGGTGATGTCGTGCTGGTCAAGGCAGCCAACTGACTACTCATGCTAGCGGACAGGCTGCTCAAGACGGGGCGTGCGCGAGGGGTAGGAGTCAGCTGAGCTGAGATGCAGGCGTTGCCCCTGGTGTGCCGTCCGCGGTTGGTTCCAGGGTCTCGATTTGCGGCTTGATTTCACAATAGAGATATGCGAACGCCATTTGTCCCATCTAAGGCGCTTTGCCCGTTTATGCTCCGATTGTCGTCAGGAAGGGGACGGGGCGTGGATTCCATGACCGCCACGAGGCCGCGAGCTGCATTCGGCAAGGCGGAGCGCGTGTTGCGTGCTTCCCGGGTGGTGCGTGCAAGCCTGGTGTTCACCGTGGTGGTCATGGTGGCTGGTCTGGTAGCCGTGCTGGGTCGCGGCCTCGTTGCGGATTCATCGTCACGCGGTGCCGGGCCACTCTCGGCCGGCGTAGGGGGCCTGCTCTTCGCCGACCAATCACCGAATGAGGTTCTGCCGCCGTCAGGGAAGGCCGGCGATGACCCATGGTCGCAATCCGATGAAGTCGACCAGGGCGGGCAGCCAGCGGAAGCCAGCAAGGCTGATGGTCCTTCCGGTGCGAGGGCCATCACCGGCACCTCGGCGGTGGCGCTCACCTTCGACGATGGGCCTGACCCGCGGTATACGCCGCAGGTGCTCGCCCTGCTGCGTGAACACCACCTCACCGCCACGTTCTGCGTCGTTGGCGAGAACGCCCGGGCTCATCCCGATCTGATTCGGGCGATCGTGGCCGGCGGGCACACCTTGTGCAATCACACATGGAATCACGACGTGGCCCTCGGCCGCCGGTCCCCGGACCGGGTCCGGG
>NZ_JBEYER010000116.1:0-20039 GCF_040634005.1 Micromonospora sp. NPDC007271 | reverse complement strand
CGGCCTCACCCGTTTCTTTCGCCTCCATAGAGGCCGAAAACGTCTCGAAACTCCTCGTCAACAGCCCGCTGGCCGACTATGCAATCGCCCTGGAACAGGCCCGCTCCGTGGTCTCCCGGACGTACGCTCACCTATCAGGGGAAGATCCAGGTCACAACCCTGCGCCACGATCCTTTGGTTCGGATGCCGTAACCTCGGCTCCACCATGTGCCGTTGAGCAGATGATCACGCCGCCCGTCTGGCAAAGATCCTTTTCTGAGCCTCAAGGTAGTGGCGCAGGACGACAACGCTATCGTTCTCGGAATCGGCCGCGTCTCCTAGAACCTCGTCCGGCTCTATGGAGTTAGCCTCGGCAAGTTTTCGCGTGTAATCGCCAACGAGGTTGACTAGCGTTTTCCACTGCTCGAACGAAAGATCAACGGTGATAACGCCGTCGACGGAATAGGCTTGCACCGCATCCAGGTCGGAAATGAGCTGGCTGACGACGCCGACGTCTAGTCGTCCTTCGCGAGCTGCTTCCAGGTAAGCGCGCAACGAGGCGTTGAAGTTCTTGAGGCAGTCGGGGATCGCACGCTTGCGTTTCCTTGCGGCGATCAGCGTAGCGCCTCCAACGACTGCCACTCCCGCGGCGGTGACCCCGACGATGACCCACGGGTTTCGTAGCCCGCCTCTGAGACTCGCTACAGCCCGCTCTGCTTGGTTCTTTACCGGGCCGGCGGCCTCATCCAGGTGCTTGACGACTTGTCCCGTGGTGGCATCTCGAACCACGCTGCCGATGCGGGACAATTCTCGCGTGGCTATTCGAGCCTGGATCTCCGGCGGTATGTGAAGGTAGACCTGCTCGATCACCTGATCGATCACTGCTCGTCCTCCGCCGCAGACCCCTGGTTCCTGGCATCCAGGTCGGCTTGATTGTAGAGGTTCGTGATGGCTCACGGAACGACACACGCTCCCAGGGCCCCGGCAAAGTCGTCAGGTGATGCCGAGTAGGGCCAGCGGGCGGGTGCTGTCGCGGGCGTGATGGCGGTTGGCGGCGGCGATGTTGGTGATGCCGGCGGTGCGCAGTGCGCCGATGGCGGTGTTGCGTAGGGCTGCCATGACTTGTGCTCCGGTGCAGATCTGGGATCGGTCTTCGTCGTAGGTGACGTCTTGCATCCAGTGGATCTTGTTCTCGATCGACCAGTGGCCGCGGATCCACCGGGCCAGTTGGGTGGGTCTGGCTTCGTGTACGCGCAGGCCGGTGATGGCGTAGACGGTCTCGGTGGTGAAGCGTTTCGGCTGGTCGAGGCGGTGTCTGGGGCGGCGGATCTGCGGGGCTTGGGGCGGCGTGCGGGAAGTCGATCCCGGCCGCGATGGTGAGGAATGTGTCGGGGGCGGCGCGGCGGAACGGGTGACCGACGGTGTGGCGCTGGGCGTGACGGAACGGGTGACCTTCGGTGTGGTCCTGGGCGTGGCGGAGGAGTAGCGCGGTCTTCCCGACTGGTCTCACCCACGCGGCTTCAACACGTATCGGTTGGGCTGGCGACAGCCATCTGGGGTATCCAGGGGGAGCCTGAGGGACTCACCCAGCCGTCGTCAGGGGCAGCGCGGGGTCCCAGCCCAGAGCAGACGACAGCGTGAAGGATCACAGCCATGTACGGCAGCCGTGGCAGACGGCATCATGGGCTGACCGGCCGTGAAAGCCAGCGACAGCTGAGGTCCCCCTGGGGACCGTTGCATTGTGGGACCGGGGACGTGTCGAACCCGCGTCAGGTCTGCCGGTCGATCGCTTCGGCGAGTTCGGTGAACGCAGCGGCGACCTGTTGCCGGCGGGCCGTGGTGGGCGCACCGGCTGAGCTGGCCTGCGAGACGTGCTGATCGCGGTAGCCCTGCCGCTGCACGCTGTATGCGGCGGCCCAGGACCGCATCACCGGCCACCTCGACGGCGCCATCGCAGCCGGCCTGCACATCGTGCGGTGGCGCCGAGGGCGTGGATATGGTCCCGAATAGAGACAGATGTAACGGTAGGGCTCGGCGCGGCGCAATGTAGACGGATGGCCGATGCCGGCATCTACTGTGACAGGGGCGGAACCTTCCACCCCTCCCGACCCCCGAGGGCCGTTCCGCCCCTGTCGCCATCGGCACGGGGCGCGCCGGCCAGCTGCCGTGCGCGGTCGAATCCGGCAGCCGGCCGATAACTC
Source organism: Micromonospora sp. NPDC007271 (assembly GCF_040634005.1). Taxonomy (NCBI): domain Bacteria; kingdom Bacillati; phylum Actinomycetota; class Actinomycetes; order Micromonosporales; family Micromonosporaceae; genus Micromonospora; species Micromonospora sp. NPDC007271. The sequence goes on along the minus strand of NZ_JBEYER010000116.1, from coordinate 17,859 downwards.
TGATCGGTCCGACTCCGGCCAGGCCCGCATAAAGGACTTGCTCCGCGGTCAGGAGTTTGCACTCGATGTGGACAGCAGCGTGCGGGGCGCCTGCCGCGCCGAGCTGGCCCACGGTGCGTAGGTGGGCGACAAGCATCCGCCACACGAAGGGATCAGCTGTGAGCACCGCTGCGGCGTGGTTCCGCACCGGTCCCGGCGAGAAAGACACCACGGGATGTGGGCGCGCCGATGCCGGCCGGCGGGCCTCGCCGGCGTGTGATCGGGAAGCCGACGCCGTCGAGCCGGACTTTCAACGCCACGCCGGGCGGAGGCACGCTGGGCGTTCTCGTTCGGTGTTGAGTCCACCTCCGCCCGCAGCCACGGCGGTCACTGACAGTCGCGGCGAGTTATCAGATATCGATGGAAGGGTCGGCGCCTACGGGCTGTGGTCAATTAACGACATGATGTAGAGAGATGCGATAATTCGGAAAGAGAGGTTTTGCCCACGGTAGACCGACACTAGACTGCTCACCCATGTCGTACAGCAATTACGACCCTAACGACCAACAAGACCGGTTCCACCCCAAACCCGCGCCACCCCACACCCCACCAACTCAGCGGATCGCGTACGTGGACGCAGACCACGGCGACGGCTTGGCGGCGTCCACCCCACCCGCGGCGCACTACCCTCAGTACCCGACGCCGTACACCCCGCCTGCGGCGCACTACCCCCAGTCCCCGACGCCGTACACCTCACCCGCGGCGCACTACCCCCAGCCCTCGACGCCGTACACCTCACCCGCGGCGCACCACCCCCAGCGCCCGACGCCGTACACGCCACCTGCTTATACACCGCCGCCCTACGCGGCCCCGCCGGCGTCGCCACAACGGGGGCGGACGGATACCGCTACCATCGTCGCCCGCGTCGTGGTCGGCGTGACCGGCAGTGTTGCTTTCATCTTTGCCTTGCACATATTCTTTTCGTTGGCCAAGGCCAACCAAAACAACGACTTTGTGCAGCTTGTGTACGTGCTGGCCAAAGTGTTCGTACTAGGGTTCGGTGACGTATTCACGCCGAACGACGCCAAACTTGGGCTCGTTCTCAACTACGGGCTCGCCGCGCTGGTGTACTTGGTCATTGGCAGGCTGATCGCCCGGGCACTCCGACAGTAGCCATCCACCAGAGCTGGCCAGCATCCAACTCCACGGGCCACTCCGCCCTGCAAAGCAGTGACTCCTGCACCGATCAATCAGGAGAGGCGGGACCGTAAGAAGGTGTAACTCCTGGTCAAGGAGCAGCACCTGACGCCCGAGGGAACCGACGACCGCAGTGGATCCTGCCGCGGTGGCGAAGGGACCGGAACGACGGCGGAGATTGTCGACGCGGGCCTGGTCACCCCAGTTGGTGGGGCAGGCCCGCGCCGCCGAGCTGCAGGTCCATGGGCGAGATTGCGGACGGCTTTGGTGACCAGGGCGGCGAGGGGATGCTGGTGGCGCCCACGATCCGATTCCGACGGCACATCGCGCACGTCCGGCTCGACGTGTCGCGAGGTGCCGCTGGTGACGACTGACTAGGCTCGGCGGTCGTACGTGCGTGCTAGTTCGGTGGGTGATGTGCGTTCGGTTGAGCCGGTGATCGTGGGTTGGATCTTCCGTCCGGAGCGTGCCGACAACATCGAGGAGCACGTCGGTAAGCAGGTTCGCTCTGTTGGCAAGGCGGTCGACGATGAGGGCCGGGTTGCGGTGGTGTTGAGTGACGGAACGTGTGTCCGGGCATACCGCCACGAGGTCGTTGTCGGGTAGCGCAGCTCCAAGGAATCAGTGCTTTCGCTCCTGATCGGTTGACTGTTGGTCGGGGAGGACGCCGGTCCAGACGTATATCCACGGCGGGCCGCCGCTGCCGGCGATCGACTCCAAGTCGTATACGCCGTTGAGGTCCGCGTCGAGCAACTCGCTGCCGTACTCGATCCACAACCAGGTCTGATCGATCGTTGCAGGGGGCACGCCGTTCTCGTCGACCGGCACCAGCAGGGAGCGGCCATCCACCGGCCCTCCGAGACACGGGACGTCGGTCTTCGCCCACATGTTCTGATCATCGGCCGCGATCTGGCCGTGCCTGGCGTGTTCCACCAACGCGAACCCCACGCCGGCCGCCGCCCTGCTTCCGTGGGTCGCCGTCCGGGCACGCTGCTGATCCTCGCCTCGCATCACGCAGGTGGGATGATCAAGGTCCGTATGTGAAGTTGGTTAACATGCCCGGCGATGATGTTTCTTCTTCGCTCCCTGCGGCTGCGCCGCGCTGCCCGTAGGCATTTCGGTTGGCAGAAGCTGCGTCCCGCCCAGCTGCGTGCGATGTGCACGCTGTTGGCCGGCCGCGACGCGCTGGTCGTGCTGCCCACCGGGGCCGGGAAGTCTGCCGTGTATCAGGTCCCCGGCATGCTGCTGCGGGGCCCCACGGTGGTCATCTCGCCGCTGTTGGCGTTGCAGCAGGATCAGGTCGGCAACCTCAACGAGCGGGGCGATCCGGCCTTGCGGGCGGTTCGGATCAGCTCAGCGGAAAGCCCGAGCAAACAGGCGGCAGCGCTGGCCGAGCTGCGCTCGGGTGCCGCGAAGTTCCTGTTCATCACGCCGGAGCAGCTCAGCTCGCCGGAGCGGCTGGCCGAGGTCCACGCGCTGCGTCCGGCGCTGGTGGCGGTTGACGAGGCCCACTGCATCTCGTCGTGGGGCCACGATTTCCGCCCTGACTACCTTTCTCTCGGTCACCTCATCCGCGGCCTGGGCCGCCCGCCGGTGGTGGCGCTGACCGCCACGGCCTCGCCGCCGGTACGCGAGGACATCACCGCCCGGCTCGGTATGCGCAAGCCGCGACTGATCCTGTCCGGATTGGACCGTCCGAACCTGTTCGTCGCCGCCGCGCATTGTCCCAGCGAGGACTACCGCTGGCGGAGGCTGCTCACCCTGCTCAAGGAGGCCGACCCGCCCGGCATCGTGTACGTGCCGACCCGGCGCGCCGCCGAGGACCTCGCGCAACGACTGTCCGACGCGGGTCATCCCGCGCAGGCATACCACGGCGGCATGGCGGCCGGGGTGCGCCGCCGTCGTCACGAGGATTTCCTCGCCGACCGGGTGCCGATCATGGTTGCCACCTCGGCGTTCGGCATGGGCATCGACAAGCGAAACATCCGCTGGGTGGCACACGTGGCGTTGCCCGACTCACCGGACAGCTACCTCCAGGAGATCGGGCGGGCGGGGCGCGACGGTGAGCCGGCCCAGGCGTTGCTGCTACACCGAGCTGAGGACGTTGCCCTGCAGCGCTTCTTCAACGGTGGCGCGCCCGACCTGGGCGAGCTGCGAGCCGTCGCGGCCGCCCTGCATCGCGGCCCGGTCACCCGCACCGCGCTGGCAAAGGTCACCGGCCTGAGCCAGCGCAAGGTCGCCAGCCACATCAGTCTGCTTGAGCAGGTGGGTGCGGTAGCGACGGGGCCGAAGGGTGAGCTCAGCGTCGCTCGGTATGCGCCCCTGCCCGATCAGGCGGCTCGGGAGGCGCTGGCCGAGTACGCCCGCTATCAGGCCGGGCAGCGGTCGCGTACCGACATGATGCGCCGCTTCGCCGACAGTTCGGGCTGCCGGATGCAGGCGCTGCTGGGCTACTTCGGAGAGCAGTTGAGCCACCCCTGCGGGCACTGCGACAACTGCCACGGCGGCACCTCGGAGGTGCTCCCCGAAGACGGGCCGTACCCACTGCACAGCACGGTGCGGCACCCAAAATGGGGATCAGGCATGGTCCTCGGCTACGAACAGGACCGCATGACCGTGCTCTTCGACGACGTCGGCTACAAGACCCTGTCAGTCTCCGTAGTACAGGCGCAAGGCCTGCTGGCACTCGACACGAATCGCGGCTAACCAGCTAACCTCTTCGCCCGCCGCGCCGATGCCGCAGCCATCAGTCTGCTGCGTCCTGTGCGGGGCGCATGCGCCGATCGAATCGGCCCCTTGGGGTAGTCGCCATGCCCGCCCCTACACCGATTGCCATAATCGTTATCTCGCTGGAACGGACGTGCCACGTCCCAGTTGCAGAGGGCTCCTACGGGCGGCCGGACTTGACGGTCAGCGCTTTGAGCACGCCGGTGACATCGAGAACCCGGTGGACCTGGGGGCTGGCGTTGACCAGCGAAAGGTGTCCTCCGGTTGTCGCCGCCGTGTTCCGTGCCGTGATCAATGCGCTGATGACGCTTGAGTCGATGAAGGTCACCGCGGCCGCGTCGACCTCAACGACGTCGGCGTTATCGACCGCCGCGTGCAGGAGGTCCTGCAGCCGCGGGGCGTCGTTCATGTCGATTTCGCCCGACAGCACAACCGTTCTGCGGTCGCCTTCGGCATGGATCTGGTGTTGCCAGGTCGGGTCCGAATTCATTCCTTTTCACCCTCCATCGCGGACGCTTCGACCATACCGTCCGTCTTGGCGGCAGCGGATTGCTGCGGCACGGCGGCGGCCGTCTGACGGGTCAGGCAGACGCTCACTGTGGCGGTGACCCCGTCGGGTCTTCGGGTCAGCATCAACGCGCCGGTCAACTGATGGGCAAGCCAGAGCCCCCGGCCGCCCGGCACGTGCACCGGCGGCAGGTCCACCGGCAGCGCGTCACTGCCCGCGCCGTGATCGGTGACCTCACACACCAGAACGTCGTCCACCTGCCGAAGATCCAGGTGTCCTGACCCGCCGCCATGGCGCACCGCGTTGGTCACCAGTTCATGAACGGCCAGCACGAAATCATCACTGTCGTCGCCGGACAGGCCGGCGGCCGTGACCCGCGCGGCGAGCAGGTGCCGCAGCGGGGTCACTGCCTCAGCGGTGAAGTGCTGCGACAGCAGCACGACCGGCCGGGCCGCGACGTGCCCGTTCACCTGATCATCTTCGCCGAGCTGCCCGTCGTTCATGACTGGCACGCTACCTATCCCCGACGGGTCCGCCACCGTTGCCGGAGGCAAGTATCTGCAGGTTACAAGCCATGGACTCTCAAACATGAGGCGGACTCGGGCTGGCGGGCCGAGCCGGCCGCGGTAGATGGGTGTGCTCGGCGTGTCGGCCTGATGAGGCGAGCAATCGAGGGCGCGTTGCCGGACGTGTTGCGGGCGATGATCTACGTGGTGTCCGTCCTGCGAGCCCCCTGACCGGGGTGGCGGGAGCCACCCCGGTCAGGTCGAGTGGATCAGCGCAGTGCCCAGCGGGTTGATGGGTTGTTGCGGGATCGGACGAGCGGACGCCGCGCGGGCGAGCAGGTGTTGCGGCTGGGCCGACCGGCGAGGAACGGCGAGGCCCGCCACATCGCGTAAGTGGTGGTGCGGCCGTCGAGCGGGATGGAGTCCCGGTGGGTGTAGCCGTGCTGCTGGAACAGGTCGCGGTCAATGTCGGTGAAGACCTCCGCATAGGTGGGCAGGCTGAGGGTGTCCATCCACTGCTGTGCTCCGGCGAGGACCGCCGCGGCGCGGCCCGATTCCGCCGGGCCTGGCGCAGCGAGCAACGCCAGGTGGTTGTGCGCCTCGGTCGGGCGCCGCGCGGCGAGGGCCTGGTCGAGGAGGCGGAACCTGTCCAGATGCTCGCCGCATGCGTCGGCGAGCCGGTCGGTGTAGTGGGCGGGGGGCGGGATGGGCCGGTAGCGGTGGAACCAGATGGTGGCGGCGGTGCCTTCGGGGAGCAGGAAGGCGTCGCCGAAGAGCAGCGCGTGTTCGGTCCAGATCCGGGCCACGGCGGCGATGATGGCCGGCCGGCGGTGCTCGTCGGGGACGAGCCAGGCGCCGAGGGTGGTGGGGGAGAGGGTGTCGGTAATGAGATCGGCGATCCGGCCGGTGTCGCTCCAGCGGGCGCGGACGACGGGCATGGTCACGTTCATGGGAAAACTCCTGGTCACCATGGTGATCGGGTAGGTCGGGGAGGATGCCGGCGTCGTCGCGGGATCGCCGCGGGCCGGCGCGAGCCACTGAGGGCCGTCAGGGACACGGGGTACGCGGAGGCCGTATGGTGCCGCGCGACGGCACGCAAACGGCCCGCCGGTCAGGCGGGCCGGGTGCTCGGGCGGGGCGAGCGGGAGGGCAGAGTGTCACCGCCGGTCGGGTGGCCGCGGTGCCCGGCCAGGCTGGGCGGCGTCCACACCGACCCGGGGGCGTCGGCCAGGCTCCCCTGGGCGACGCCGGACGAGCCGGAGCCACCGGTGCCCGGGACGGGCGTGACGGGCGCGGAGTCGGCGTCCGGCCGAAGCGGGTGCGGCCTGTCCGGCCGGGCGAGGCCGGGCGGGGATGAGAGCTGTGGTGTGGTGTGCCAGTCCGTCGAGGTGCTGGTGGGGGTGGGGCCCGAAACGGGCGCAGCCGGTTGGCCGAACGATCCGGTGCTGGGCCTGGCGCAGCGGGCATGGTCGGCGCCGGTCACGCCGCTGCCGGCCGTGCAGGCTGGCTGCGCGGGGGCGGGTGGTGGCGTGGCCACCGGGCCGGTGGGCGGGCCCAGCAGGTCGGTCACCGGGTCGAGGATCTCGAGCACCGGCTCCAGCTCCCGCCACACGGGGGAGAGGATCGGGGTGAGCGGCTGGGTCACCGGACGGAGGGCATCGGCCGCCGGGGCGAGCACCCCGGCCCGCAGCGGGTCGGTGACCGGGCTTAGCGCGTCGGCCACCGGGGTGAGCACCCTGGCCCGGACCGGCTCCGTGACCGGGCGGAGGGTGTCACCCACCGGTGCCAGCAAGGGACGTCGTCGGGTGGTCGGACGGCTCGCATCCTCGACGGCGGGAGTCGGCGTGCCGACGCGCACGGGGTGGGCCAACGGTGGGGTGACCTGGCTCGGGGCCGGCTGGGCTGGCGGATGGCCCGGCACCGGGTGAGGGTCGGATCCCCTCGGCGGCATACCAGGTGCCGTTTCGCCAGCGGGCCCCTCCGGTGCTGGCGGTGGTGTCGTCGTGCCGAGGATCGGGCGGAGCACGCCGGTGAGCAGGTCGACCGCGGCGTCCACGGGCGCGGCCGGCGGACGGTCGGCGGCGTGGGCGGGCGCAGTGGCCGCGCCCTCGTAGATACCCCACGCCACGACGACCCCGCCGAGCAGGAGCCCGAGGCGCAGCGCGACTCGCGTCCACCGCCCGCACCGTCGAGTCATCCGCGCGCTCCTCCGACCGTCAGCCATCGCCGCCGATCAACGCCCGACTGTACCGAATGGGGTCGGCTAATCACAGCCTGCCAGTGATTGGCCATCGGGCGCGTCGCGTCGCGGCCAGGCGTGGACGCTCCCGCCGATGGCTACCACCGAGACCATGAGCGTGAGCCGCCGAAGATCGCCCCGTCGTCAACCCGCCACCCGGGCGGCCGGCGCTGAGCGGTCGACGCCTTGGCGGGCGCCGGGCTGACAGGCCCCGAACGGGTCGACGCCGCAGTCGTCCTCGTCGGACACGTCCGCAACCAGGTACAGGCCGAAACCCGGATCGTCGCCGACGGCAAGCGCAACTGGCCATGGAGCTGACCCAGACGATGCGCGAGCACGCCGCTGGCAACCCCTGCCTTCATCGAAGCCGACGACGGAGCGTTCGGCTCCCACCGCAACGACGGCTTCCAGTTCGGGCTGCGCTGCATCCTTGACGGCATCGCCGCGACCATCGCCACCCGCGTGGCCCTGACGTAACGGCACCGCAACCCGCACCGCCTTACTGTGGAGAGAGCGGGCTGAAGCACCCGTCGGGTGTTCCACACCCCGGGTGGCGGGTGGTCCGGTCGAACAAGCCGCAACAGGAAGTACTCATGGTTGAGCCCACACCGTCAGTCCCAGCTCCGCCGCCTCGGTCACGCCGGCGCTCCGCTGCCATCGCCCTCTCGGAACCCACAACGGTGGCCCGCGACGTGGAAGATGCCGCCCAAACGGCACAACCGGCGCCGGGCGAAGGACGAACTGCGAGGTGCCGGCACTGTCAGCAGCCCCTCTTCCATGACTGGCTCTGGGGGTGGATGCATGAGGGCCGGCGATACCTGTGCCAGGATCCGGCCACGGGCGAGTTGCTGTGTCAGCCCGCTACTCCCGCCTGACGCCCCTGCCGCATGCGCTGCGGCTCCTACCCAACCCTGGCGCACGAGAAGCCGATGTGCGCCGTGACGCCTGATCGGAGGGCTGGCAGAACAGTCACCAGGTCATTGCCCTGTTCGTTCGGCACCCGATCCGACTCAGCCGCACTCAGGTGCGGCCGTGGCTGACACGTCGCGTAGTGCTCGAACCTGTGCCCCAACCCCAACCCCAGCTGCCAGTCTGCCCGCCCGCCTCGGTCGCGTTCGTTGCGGCCGGGGTCGCCTGCACCCAGGGCGCGTACAGGAACCTGACACGGCCTGGCGAGAGGCGTTCGACACGTTAGGGTCCGACACGGCTCATCGGCGCCGGTGTCGCGGAGACGGACGGCATCGCGTCGATCGGCCATGCCCCGGCGAGCAGCAGCTGACAATCCCGGAGACGACCGATGAGCGCGACCCCGACCAGCAGTTACGACGCAACGGAGGTCCCCACTCCGACGAGGGTGCGGATGACCGCCGACCGGGTACGCCGCTGGCAGTTCCACACCACGTCGTTCACCCGGAGCGGATACGACAGCGCCGAGGTTCACCGCTTCCGCATCCAGGCCGCCGATGAGCTCGACCTGCTCGCGACTGAGATCGCACACCTGTGGGCCGAGAACGAGCGACTCGCCGGTCACCTCGAGCTGCACCGGCACGGGGTGATCCCGAGCCATGACGCGGCCGCGAAACTGCCCACAGCTAACGAGGTCAACCTGCTGTCCGAGGCGCAACGGGAAGCCGAGCAGATCATGGCCCAGGCCCACGACTACGCGCACCGGGTCGCCGAGTACGCCCGCACGCAATACGACAAGACCATACGAACGGCGATCGACAGCGCCATACCGGAGGCACAGCGGGCGACGCACCACAACCGCCGCGGCACCGGGGTAGTGGACGCCGATCCGGCAGCCGAACGGAAGGCGTTGCAGGTCGCTGGCGATGCGATGATCTCGCAGATCCGGGCGGTCGCCCGGCATCTCGACGACGGGAGGCAACAACTTGCCCGGACGCTCGACCGTCTCGCCCCTAAGCCAACGGAAGCTGAGGTCACGGCGGGCGCACCTGGGCCGGCTGCTCCGCCCCCCACGCGCACTGCTGCCACGATTCAGTCAGACCGCGTCCGGGTGATCTCAGCAGACGCGCCAACCATGGCCTTGGCCGTGATCGACCCGGCCGACGTAAAGGCTGGCGGAGCGAGCCAGCCATCCAGCCGCGCCTAAACGGACCTTTGCCTCACCGAGAGCGCGTTTCGATTCTCCGGCCGAGGCCGTCCATCCGAGATCGGTGAAGCCGGAGCCGATGCTGATCGAAATGCGTAGCGCGCAGACCCCCGGCTTTAGCCGTGGGGTTGGCGTGTCAATGTCGGATCACATCGATGCTGGCGCTGCACATCGTCGTGTCACCACTCGCCGCCTTCCGGTTGACGGCTCGGCCCCTGTCGTCCCCATGGTGATCCCGTCGTCGTTGGCATATCGGGCAGAACCTATGGGACGGTCACCCGGTCACCCGGTCTCCCGTGCAGGCGAGGACTGGCAGGGCCGGGAGGAGGCCGGGCAAGAGCGCAACCCGTGCGCGCACTCCGACTCGCCGGACCCACGCCTGCAGCGGTGTCAGCGGGCGGACAAAGCCTGTGCAAGTTGCGTCGCTCCAGCGGCGAGGACCTCGTAACCATCGACGGTGACGTCGTCTTCTTCACGGAGGCCGATCAGCTTTTCAGCGAAGTCCCGCAGCTTCTCGCGCGCCTCGTCCGTGTGCTCGTCGGAAAGCTTCTCGTCCACCTCGCGCAGCCGCTTACGCAGCTCTTTACCGGCATCGCGGCGAAGGTGCCCCTGCTGCTCCAGGCCGTCGATCGTGGTCTGCAGTGCCGCGATGAGCTCCGCCGGCTGGGCGGTGCGCCGCGCCTTCGACGACCGTGATGGGGAGGCGGTCGGAGAGGGCACGCTGCCTCGGTCGTGGGCAGGTTGGTGGGCGGAAGGGATCCGACGTCGGCGGACTGAGGCAGCACCAAAGCCGGTCCCGACTGTTCGGTGTTGTCGCCGCCCGCGAAGGCAACCATGAGTACCGCGGCCACGATCGCGACGACTGCACCCGCGACCGCCACCCACATCACGCGCCGCCCGTCGCCACAGGCTCGTGTTGGCGCTATCCCGTGCTCACCAGAGGCAACACGGTGGTGGGATGCACGTCGTGGGTGCGTGGATCGGACGTGGCGGACACGCCCGACATCATGACAGAGCCACGGACGGTGGCGGAGCAGCCGAGACGCCTACCTTGATCTTCAACCCGTGGTGGTCGGGCGGCAGCCCCGCCAGATCATGGAGGCGGCCCCTTGGTTGAACATTCTTCTTGTCTGCCAGAATATGATCAACACCTGGCCGGCCGTGAAGGCGCCCGACGTGAGCTTTTGCCTCGGGGAAGTAGCCAGGTCAGCTTGATGGGGTGGGACGGGGCCTGTCGAAAAGGGAAGGTGTCGGGGAGGTGCACCGGGGGTGGTCGCCACCCACGCGGTCAACTCGGCCTGGGCCGCTCTTGCTCGCCCTCGCCAAGTCCGCCGGTGCCTGGTCGACCAGGTCGCCGTCGTTGACGGCGCTCTGATCCCAGCCGGGGCGGCTTCGGCCGCTCCCATTTATCGGGAGGCGGGAGATTCCGCGTCGCGCGGGCAGATCGTGCCTGGGAGATGATTGCGCTGCCTCGCCGCCGGTTAGAGGGGTGCGGTGCACGGTCACTGGCGTCGACACGGACGAGGAGGTCCTGAATGCACCTGCACCACGTCAAGGCGCTTCTCATGTGCGCGAGCATGGGGACCTTGGTGAAGTACTGTCTCCCCCTCTCGCAAGAGGTACCGGTCGGATTTCGCTGCCAGCCAAGCGACCCGGTAGAAGGTGACGGTGGACTTCCAGCGCTGTGCCCGTCGTGCCGGCTCTTGGCCCTAGACCCACGACGGTTGCAGGCAGAGGTTGCCGGGCAGGTTGCACGGGGTTGGGCTCAGCACGAGCGGATCGGAGCGGTGGTCGTCGGTTGCTAACGACACCGATGGCCCCGGCGGGAGGAATATTCCATCGCGCCGCCCCCGACCGACTTCCCGGAGTCCCGCCGGTGACGGCAGGCATGTCGGTGAGACCAAAGGGATGGCGCCGGCGGCCAGCCAGCACCCCAACCTCCTAGGATGCTCTAGGGGGAGGGGTATGCACTTCCTCTGCGTGTCACCCGGTGCCGTTCGACCCTGGCCAGGGTGGTCTGGCGTAGCCAGTGGGTGGAGATGCTTTGCAGGCCGAGCCCGGTCCGAGACTTCCGGCCCTCTCTGAACACCTACCCCGGGTCGTCGCGGCGGCCGGCAGCGATGCCGGCCGATCGTTTCCTCCGTGCCCATTGCGCGTTGACCAACTTGGGGGACCGTCCACCATGAGGAACTCCTGGCGATTCGTCCGATGACCCCGATGCCGGCCGTCGCGTCACCACCCCCCGTGTAGCGGCGCGCAGGGTTGGAGCAGTGAGACGCGTGCTGAGACGTCTGCTGGATGGCCGCTACCAGACCGAGGAGCTGCTGGGTAGCGGCGGCATGGGTGAGGTGTGGCGCGGCCGCGACCTGCGCCTGGACCGCCCGGTGGCGATAAAGGTGCTCGCCGCAGCCGGCCTGAAGGAGCCGATGGCCGCGGAACGCTTCGACCGCGAGGCCCGTGCAGCGGCCGGGCTGACCCATCCGCACATCGTCGCGGTCTACGACTTCGGTACCGAGGACAACGACTCCTACCTGATCATGGAACTGGTGGAGGGGCGGACCGTGTCCGCACTGATCGCCGACGGTCCGCTCACCGTCCTGCAGGCGTTGTCGATCGCCGTACAGACCTGCGACGGGATCGCCGCCGCGCACGCGACCGGGGTGGTGCACCGTGACGTGAAGCCGAGCAACCTGATCGTCAACGCCACCGGCACCGTGAAGATCTGCGATTTCGGCATCGCCCGCCTTCCTTGGACAGAGGGGGAGAACACCCTTACCGAGCCGGCGACCAGGCTCGGCACCAGCTCGTACATGTCTCCCGAGCAGGCCCTCGGCCAGCCGGTGGATCACCGTACCGACCTGTACGGGCTGGGCTGCACCCTCTACGCCATGCTCGCCGGCGGGCCGCCGTTCGTCGGCGAGCCTCTCAGCGTGCTGCATCAGCACGTCAACGAGCCACCCCAGCTGCTGCGCGAGCGCCGGCCCGACGTACCCGCCGAGCTGGGCGCCCTGGCCGCCGAACTGCTGGCCAAAGATCCCGCCGACCGGCCACCCGGCGCGGCCGAGGTCCGGGACCGCCTCGCAGCCCTGCTGCCCCGGGCAGGCACGCCGGTTCCCCTCGTGCCGGTCACGCCGGCGGACCCGGGCCGGCCCGGACGGTCCACGCCGCTGATCGCTCTTCCGCCCAGGCAGGGCCACCGCCCGGCATGGCATCGACGCGAGGCGCTGCTGACGGCGGCCCTGCTCGGCGTCGCGCTGCTCGCCCTGGCCGGCGTCACGCTGCTCGACCGCGACGACCACACCTCGATCACGGAACCGACCACGCCGCCGGCATCGGCCACCGCCGCCGTGGCGTCCCGCGTTCCGGCTGTGCCGCTCACCGTCGCGCCCGCCACGCCGACCCTGCGGGCCGTCGCGTCCGCCACCCACAACCCGGCCAGCCTGACACCGAGTCCTCGGGCCACCTCCCGTAGGCCGAGCCCCACTCCACCCGCTGACCCGATCGCCGTCACGCGCCAGTCGATCCGGGAGCAGGTGGAAGCCGGACGGTTGAACCCGGATGCCGCAAAGGACCTGCACACCAAGGTGGACGCGATCGCGAAGGAGATCGCCGACAGCGACCCAGACCAGGCCGAGAAGCAGCTCAAGAAGCTACGCGACAAGCTCGGCGAGCTGCGACGCAACGGCAAGCTCACCGCCGACGGCTACGACGTCCTGACCGCCAACGCCGACCGGATCGCCGCCGACCTGCGGTAAAGACATCGAGGTAGCCCGCCGCCGAGCGGATGAAAGAGCCAGCAAAAGCTCGTCTTCCTCATCGCACTCTCCGCGAGCTAACCCGCCGCAGCGTAGCCGACTGACGATGCGCCAATCGGCAGCACGGAAGCCCACTCGGCCCGAGCTTCCACGCCGTCGGCCAGGGCGACCTTCGACTCGTAGTGCCAAGGTCGTCCCCCTGCATTCGTTGTGCCTGTCCTGCACCCAGGGCCCGATCCCGGTTGTCCCGACGATGGCGGGGAAGAGACGCGTATGAGTGGCGCTCGCGGTGTGGGCGGATGGGGCTGGAGGGGTGTGTCCACCTGGCAGCGGCAGCCCGGACGTTCTCCGGGCTGCCCGCCTAGCGCTGCAAGAGAAGGAGATCGAACGGCATCGGCAAGCCGATAGATGCCTGATGTGGTCGTAGGGTGCCGGACGGAGATCGGGCTATCGGTGGCGGGGCCGCGGGTGGTCAGCGGTAGCAGCGCCAGGCGTACGGGTCGCCTGGATTCGATGTCCCTGCATAGGCGCCCGAACCGTACGTGTCGCGGCAGGCGAGGTCCATGTCGACGACGGACGCGGAGAGAAGTCTCGTGCATTGCCAACGGCCGTCGTTGCGGGCCTCCGCTGAGCTCCCGGCGGCGTGCCGATCGCAGTACCCCTGGACCATGTTCGCCACGCCATCGCTGCTCGATGGGCCGAGCAGGAGTGGACTCGGGCTTCGGGTCTGGGTCGGCGTGGCGGAACGGGTGACCGACCGTGCGGTGCTGGGCATGGCGGAACGGGTGACCGACCGTGTGGTCCTGGGCGTGGCGGGGGAGCTGCGCGGGGTCGCGGAAGTCGGTGTCGCCGACGGCATCTCCGGGAGGGCAATCGGCTCCTCAGACACCTCCGGCGGGATGGTGGCTATCACCAGCGGCCGCTCGCCTTCCGGCGGCTGGCCCGACCCCCAGGTAGATGCAAGAGCGCAGAGCAGCGCCCCCAACGCGAGCCCGCCGACCGCGATCAGCCAGCGCCGCCGGCTGGCTGGCCTCGGGTGGGCGTCAAGTTCCGGGGTGTGCAGCACTTGGGTCGCAGCGTCGTCGACCGCCTCGGGGTCCTGCGGTGCGGATCCGCCGTGGCGGTACTCGTTGGGGCCGGCGTCATCGTCGTGCGGGAAATGCTCCTCTTGGGCGTAGCCCACGTCCGGTAGGAGGTGTGTGTCCTGCAGCCCGGCATACGCGTCCTCGCGCACGGGACCGGCATCGATCGGTCCGTAGGGCGCCTGGGCCCGGCCCTCCCACGAGGCCTCCTCGTGCTCGTCGTCCCGGTCGGGCTGGTCGGGCTCGTAGCCCGCCGGTTCGGGGTCGGCCACCGGGTCGGACCCCCGGTATGCGTGCTCGTCCTGACCGTCGGCCCCGTCGTACTGCTCGTATTCCTCGTACTGCTGGTCTGCCCGGTGCCTTGCGTGCCCTCCTTCATGCTCCTGGCTCGTATCCTCGGGCCGGTACGACTCCTCGTACGGGGGCACGTCCTCGCGCCCCTGCGGCGCGGCAGCCTCCGGCCACTCCGAGTACGTGTCGAAGTCGCCTCCTGCCGGCCTCGTTAGTTGAGCGATCCAGCTGTCTACGTCACTTGGGTCGTCATGAGCTTGGGCAGCCCCTTCGGCGGGGCGAGCGGTCGATCTCTCGGCCACGGTCGCTGGCCTCCTCTGAACGCACAGGTGCGGACAGCTAGCTGACCATACTCACCATCAGCCAAAAGTCCAGCCGACCCATCCCACGAACAGACGACAGACCGCCCCCGCTGCCGTCCGGGCGCTGCTGGATCGAGCTGCCAGGACCGGGTGATCGCCGACCGCACGCTGCCCTCAGCCATCGGCCACTCCACACCGCGCAGCAGCTCCCGAGACTCCAATCACGCCCCGGGCCGCAGCGGCGAGGACGGTGCGGCGGTGTCGCTCGTCGGGGACGAGCCAGGCGCCGAGGTCGGTGGGGGAGAGAGCGGCGGTGACGAGATCGGTGATTCGGGTGATGTTGCACCACCGGGCCCGGACGACGGGCATGCTCACGTTCATGGGTAGCTCCTGGTCACCATCGTGATCGGGGAAAAGTCGGGGAAGATTGCCGGGGTCGTCGCGGGACCGGCGCGGGCCACCAGGGCCGCCAGGGCATACGGGTGCGCGGAGGCCGCCGGTGCCGTAGGGACGGCACGCAAACGGCCCGCCGGTCAGGCGGGCCGGGTGCCCGGGCGGGGCGAGCGGGACGAGAGAGCGTCCTGTCGGTCGGGTGGCAGTGGCGCCCCGCCAGGCTGGGCGGCGTCCACACCGGCGTCGGTGCGTCGGCCGGGCTCCCGTGGGCAGAGCCGGACGAGGCGGAGCCGCTGGTGGCGAGGGTAGGCATGGCGGGCCCCGAGGCGTCCTCCGGCACAGTCGGCGGACGGTCGGCGGCGTAGGCGGCCGCAGTGGTGGCGGTCTCGTGGGCGCCGCACGTCAGGGCGACCCCGCCAAGCAGGAGCCCGAGGCGCAGCGCGACTTGCGTCCACCGCCCGCCTCGTCGAGCCACTTCGGCACATCTCCGACCTTCGGCCATAGCCGACGATCAACGCCCGCACTCTACCTAATGCGGTCGGTCGATCACAGTCTGACGCTGGGTGGGAGTCGGGCGCGTCGCGTTGGACGCGGAAGCTCCGGCCGATCCAGCTTGCCTGAGCCGGCCATGGCTGCCGCAGGCAACAGGCAGTGCTGGGTGCTGGCTCGACATGTGGCCGTGGCCGGGCGGCAGAGGGCATCTCGCCGTTGAGGGCGATCGAGATGATTACGAAATGGTTGATGCATGAGGGTTCCGCCTCGTGCCCCTAGATCACCCTCGTGCATCCGCGAAAGAATTCTTCAGGTGAGACGGTGGCTGTGGGCGATGACGCTTGGGGTGGCGGCGGCAGGGGTGTCCCTTGTCGCTGACGCCGCCCACGCCGACCCGGCTCCGCTGCCAGCCATTCCCCTGGTGGACGCCACCGTACGGCCGCAGATCGTCGAAACGCTGCTACCGAAGGTGATCAAGACGCCGCCGACTGGTGGGCTGGAATTGCCGCCCGTTAAGCCACCGGCCGCCACACCAAGCGGTACGGCCACGCCAAGCGGTACGGCCACGCCAAGCGGTACGGCCACGCCAAGCGGTACGGCCACGCCCGTCGCCCGGCCCTCGCTCCGGGCCCCCACCGCAGCGGCGTCGGCTCCCGCGTCTTCACCCCTCTCGACGCTGCCCCTGTCGCGATCGCCGGCACCTGCGGCCTCCTCTCCACCGCCGAGTCCGGCCCAAACTCCCGCCCGGCTGCGGCCGCAGGCGGCCGTAGCCGCCGAAGCGCCGCCGGCAGGCCCTCCCGCCGGTCCTGCACCTTGGCTGCCGTCGCTGTGGCTGGTGGCAGCGTCCGCGCCCGCGGTAGCCGGCGTGGCTGGTGTCGACCTGCCGGGGCCCTGGGCCGCACTCGGCTCGCCGTTGTCCACGCCATCGCTGTGCCGAGGTGCAACGGCGGCCGTCCTGGACACCCGTGCTGTGAACCGGCCCGTGGAACGTGCCCCTCCACCACCGCGGCACCTCCTGATCACCCACGCAGATAGGCGACGTTGATCAGGAGAGGTCATGGAGATAGCTGTCATTTGGGTTCCCGACGACATCGAGCCGCTGGAGCCCGCCCTTTCGGCGTGCTTCTACCACACATGCCGGCGCGGCTACCGGCTCGCGGCGATCGTCCGGGCGCCGCGGGAGGCGCTCGAGCAGACGATGATTGATGTGGAGGTGGACGTGGTCGTGATCGCCGACCGGGCACACCTGCCAGCGAACCGATCACCGCGGATCGAGGTGGCCCCCGAGTTGCCGGCCCACCCGCTGCCCGTGGCGGGCAGCCAGGCCCGGCAGATGGCATCACGCCGCTGCCGCCCGCACGTCAGCTGACACCGATTCATGCGCCCCGCCCCGTTCGGGGCGGGGCGCATCCATTTGCTCAAGCACTCGGCCAGGCAGACGACTACTGGAGGGGCCCGATCGCCGACCACATGGCCGCCCGGCACGCGGTATCCGCCTGGATCGTCGCTCTGTCTGATAGGGCTGTCGGCCGCCCCGGCCGCCGTCTACGCGGGCCGGGGCGCCGGCGTGGTCAGAGTCGGGGCCTGCGCGCAGGGTGTCAGGTGCGGGGCGCCGCGACAGCGGCCTGAGCGCTGGCGCGGCCAAGCGAGATGAGCTGCTCTCGCTCATGCCTCGCTATGCCGCCGCCCATCGCCGAACAAGATCAAGGACATCGCCTCTGTCAATCAGGTGAACTGGGCAGGACCAACAAGGCAAACTCCATGACGGGAATAGTGACCAACTGGCCGAGCGCCGGCATCGCCCGCAGGAACCGACCTGGGCCGGATGCGGCGAGGTGACCAAGCCGATGGCCCATGTCAAGGTTGCTTGGACCGGGCTACACAGGAAAGATGCACTTTGTGAGGCGGCTATTCCGCGACGCAGCACCCCGGGACGGACGTGTCAGCGCCAGCCGATGCGAACTGTGCGGCACCCACATCGACGGCGCCACAGCATGTGCTCTGATCCCCACACCGAACGGTCTTGACGCTCTGCCCGGGCTCCAGGGGCGGCGGATGGTAGTTGCGTGCAGCGGAGACCATCTGGCAGCGCTGCTCGCCGAGCGCTGCCCAGCGCCCCGCTGACCGAATGTTCGATTGGAAGGCAACTGCGCTCCTCGTCACCACCGCCAGGCCAGCCGCCGCTCGGAACGCGTCGCACCGGTGGCGCTGGGTTCGGTTGTAGCCGACATGGTTGCGGGCGCCGAGCGTCAAGGCGATGGGCTGATAGTGGTGC
>NZ_JBEYER010000115.1:0-20057 GCF_040634005.1 Micromonospora sp. NPDC007271 | reverse complement strand
CACCAGCCGGCCCGAGCAGGAGTACCTGCTGATGCGGGCGGCGCGGCTGGCCAGCGCCGGCTGACCCACTCCACCTCGCCTCCGCCTCACCTCGCCTCCGCCTCACATCGGCGATTCGGCGATGTCGGGGGCGGTGGGATGCCGCCACCTCGCCGCGCCCGGTGCATGGCCGGGCCCGGGCCCGGCCACCGGTTGGGTCAGCTCGCGGTGCAGGTCACCGCGGGGGCGGTGTTGGTGCCGTTCCAGGTGCCGAGGAAGCCGAAGCTGGTGCTGGCGCCGGCGCCGAGCCGGCCGTTGTAGTCCACGTTGCGGGCGGTGTAGGCCGATCCGCTGTTGCTGATCGTGGCGTTCCAGACCTGGGTGACCGTCTGGCCGTTGGCGAAGGTCCACTTCGCCGTCCAGCCGTTGATCGCCGACGCGCCGGCGGTCACCGTGACCTCGGCCTGGAAGCCGCCCGGCCACGAGTTGGTGATCGTGTAGCTCGCCGTGCAGCCGCCGTTCGCCGGCGGAGTGGTGGGCGGCGGGCTGCTCGGCGGGGGCGTGGTGGGCGGCGTGGTCGAGGGCGGCGGGCTGCTCGGCGGGGTGCCGGAGTAGACCGACGCCTCCCTGGCGGTCGACTTGATGCCGTTGGCCCCGTTGAAGATCCGCTGGCCCCAACTGGTCAGGCTGTTCGGGTCGAAGTTGGTGGCCATGTCCAGGTACTCGACGCCGCCGCCGTTGCCGCTCCACGACCAGCCCAGGTAGCCGATCCCGTTGGCCTGGCTGTACGCCATGATGCTGTCCTCGTCCGGGTTGCCGTCCGAGTGGTTGAACCCGAATTCGCCGACCACGATGGGCAGCTTGGCGGTGCGGAACCGGCCCAGGTAGTCGCTGATCTTGGCGGCGGTGTCGAAGCCGCCGTACATGTGGATCGAGAAGATGGTGTTCTTGGCCGGGTCCGCGTTGAAGACCGTGCCGGCGTTGTCGCGCATCGTGAAGGACCAGTCCTGGCCCCAGTTCGGGCCGTCCACCATGACGGTGTGGGTGAGGCCGCCGGCCCGCAGCCGCCGGACCGCGTTGGCGGTGTCGGTGGCCCAGGTGCCGTAGCCCTGGTTGCCGTACGGCTCGTTGCCGATGTTGACGATGACGTACTTCTCCTGGCCCTGCAGGGCACTGGCGATGCTGAGCCAGTAGTCGACCGCGCGGTCCAGGCTGATGGCGCCGCTCTGCTCGCCGTACCCGGTGGTGTCGTGCACCTCCAGGACGCAGATCAGCTTGTTGGCCTTGCACAGCGAGATGACGTTGGCGACGTCGGCCGCGCTGTTCTTCGCCCAGCGGTCACCGCTGGCCAGCACCACCCGCACGCTGTTCGCGCCGAGCGCCTTGATGTTGGCGAAGGAGCTGGTCTGCTGCGGGTACCAGGTGTGCGCGTGGTTGACGCCGCGCATGATGAACTCGTTGCCGTTGGCGTCGTAGAGCCGCCCGTCCGAGACGGAGAAGCCGGTGGCGGCGTGCGCCGGCTGCCCGAAGGCGAAGACGGCGGCGAGGACCGTCAGCAGGGCGGCGCCCGCGACGGAGAGCAGTTTCTTCATGGCTGTCCTCAGGGAGGTCTCCCCGTGCCCAGATCGGGGTGCGGAGGTGATGACAAGGCGGCTGAGCCCGACAGCCGCCGCCCGACTCCCGGCGGACGCAGGCATCAGCGTAGGGCGATGGACCGCGGTAGGCAACCGGCCGCTGAGCGCCGCCGCCGAGATGACACAGCTCGCCGGCTGGCAGGCATACGACGTGGCTGAACAGGGAGCTGCCCAGCGCTATTTGACCCTCGCCCTGGACCTCGCCCGGGCCGCCGAGGACAACGGCCTCGGCGCGGAGATTCTCGCCGCTATGAGCCACCAGGCCACGTACCTCGGCCACCTAGCCAGCGGCGTCGACCTGGCCCGAGCCGCGCGGGAGACCGCACGCCGCGCGGCTCTTCCCGTGCTGGCAGCCGAGGCGCTGGTAATGGAGGCCCGCGCTCACGCGGCAGCCAAGGACGAGCAGGCGTGCGCCTCCGCCCTGCACCAAGCGGAACAGACACTCGACCGGGCTGACCGCAGCAGAGAACCGCAATGGCTCGGCTACTTCGACGAGGCGTACCTGTCAGCCAAGTTCGGCCATTGTTTCCTCGCCCTCGGCAAGCTGGTCCAAGCCGAACGCTTCGCCGCCCGCTCATTGCAGATGGACGAGCGCTACGTACGAGGCAAAGCCTTCAACCTGGCTCTGCTCGCCAGTGTTCAGGCCGAGCGGGGCGAACCAGAACGCGCCTGCGCCATTGGTTCCGAAGCGTTGGCCCTGACCGCCCAGCTACGCTCAGCCCGAGCTGCCCGCTACGTACGCGACCTGCAAGCCCGGCTCGGGCCGCACCGCCGCCGGCCTGCCGTCCGGAATTTCCTCGGCCGGGTCGACTCGGTCCTCGGCACCCGCCGCTGACTCCTACAACTCTCCCCGAAGCTGCCGGGTGACCAACTCCAGCACCGCGATCACCGTGCCAGCCCCGGCAATCTCGCCCTGCGTCACCATCTCCCGCGCCTCGGCCAGCGAAATCCACGCCACCCGCTCGGCCTCGTTCACGTCCGTAGGTGGTCCCGTGTATTCGGCACCTCGGGCCAGGAACAGCAGGTTCTCCGCGTCCGCGGTCGCCACCCACGGCTGGAACGACAGCAGCGGTTCGACTTCGTGCGGGCGCCAGCCGGTCTCCTCCTCCACCTCGCGTACAGCACAGAATTCTGGCTCCTCCTGGCCGTCGACGTAGCCGCCGGGCAACTCCCAGACCCAGCGATCGAACACGAAACGGTGCCGCCGCAGCAGCAGGAGCCGGTACTGGTCGTCGAGCACGGCGACCATGGCCGAGCGGGGCGCCCGGATCACGTACTGCTCGAAGCGGACCCCGTCCGGCAGCTCCACGTCAGCGATGCTCAGCCGGGCTCGCCGCGTGTCGTCCACGATGCGCTCGCCGTGGATCGTCCACCGGGTCAGCTCCGTCGCTTGTTCCTCCACCATCCCGCCAGTATCGGCCCTCCGCCGAGTCAGACCGAGGCTCTGGTGAGGAGGGCTGTGTGCTGGCTCCACAGCCACTGTAGGTACTGCTGTAGTTCCTCAAGTGTGGCGACCCATCCCTCGTCCATGTAGGTGAGGATGCGTTTCACTTCCCCTGGTATCAGGTCGTAGGCGGTCGCTCCGGTTTCCGGGATGGGCGTCTCCGGGGAAACGGGCACGGGGTCCGGAAGAACGGGAATACGAACGCCAGTCCTGGAAGATGCCTTGAGGACCGTGAGGTAGACGCGCGGCAAATGGTAGGGCGACACGGCGAGCGCAAGGCTCGTGATGCCGCAAATTTGGACCTGGTCCAGGATCCAGGCGGCTTGCAGGCCCGTGTTGGGGGCCGGCTCGGCCTGGAGGCGTACGCCCTTGGTGCGACGGAGGCCGAGGCTACGCAGGTAGTCGAGCGTGATGTCGACGTAGGTCTCCTCAGCCGGGTTCCCGTTCGCCACGAGTAGGCAGCGGAGGGCCGCGTTTGCCTCCCAGCTCCGGATCGCATGGGTGAGGCGCCATTCTTCGCCCTGACCGCTGGCTACGACGAGCGCGTCGACGTGTGCGGCGGCCGACTGGGGCAGGGCCAGGATCGCCGTGAGGGCCCTCACGACCTCCACGAACTGGCCGGCCGTGAAGCAGCTGAGATCCTCTTCCCTCACGACCCGAGGAGTCACTCTGTTGGAATTCACCGAATACACCGCCCTCGGACTCTGGCGAGATCTTGCCTGGCGCGACCGCCTGGAGAAGCGGGCGGCCACATCATGATCACCAGGTGTCGTGCCGACAACGAGATCATGGATGTCCCTGCCCGCCAAGCGCCCTGAACGGAAGCGGACACCAGGGTTGACGCCCGCGAGGCGGGGTATCCGGTGACGATCCGCCCGGAAGGAGATGCCCCATGGTCGACGTCGGCTACACCCTCCTGTGCGAGCAGGCCGGCCCGAAGGAGCTGGTCGATCATGCCGTACGCGCCGAGGCGGCCGGATTCGACCACCTGGTCATGTCCGACCACTACTACCCGTGGCTCGACTCGCAGGGGCACTCGCCGTACGCCTGGTCGGTGCTCGGCGCGGTCGCGCACGTCACCAGCCGGATCGGCCTGATGTCCTTCGTGACCTGCCCGATCCGCCGCTACCACCCGGCGGTGGTGGCGCAGAAGGCCAGCACCATCGGCGTGCTCTCGGACGGCCGGTTCACCCTCGGCCTCGGCGCCGGGGAGAACCTGAACGAGCACGTGGTCGGCGGCTGGCCGCACGTGGAGCAGCGGCACGAGATGTTCGAGGAAGCGCTCCAGATCATCCGGCCGCTGCTCAACGGCGAGACCTTGACCTTCTCCGGCAACCACTTCGACGTGCCCGACGCGTACGTCTGGGACCGGCCGCAGCGCCCGGTGCCGATGGCCGTCGCCGCCTCCGGCCGGCAGTCGGCCACTCTCGCCGCCGAGTACGCGGACGGGATGATCGCCACCGAGCCACTGCCGCGTCTGGTCGAGATGTACGAGGAGGCCGGTGGCGCGGGGCACCCCCGCTACGGCCAGGTGGCCATCTGCTACGGCCCGGACGAGGCGGAGTGCCGCAAGATCGTGCACGACCAGTTCCGCTGGTTCGGCCTGGGCTGGAAGGTCAACGCCAACCTGCCCGACCCGAACGCGTTCGCCGCGGCCAGCCAGTTCGTCCGGGAGGAGGACGTGGCGGCCAGCATCTCCTGCGGGCCGGACGTGGACCGGCACGTCGAGGCGTTCAAGAAGTTCGTCGACGCCGGGTTCACCCACGTGGCGCTCGTCCAGGTCGGTGGCGACGGCCAGCCGACGTTCCTGGACTGGGCGCAGGAGGAACTGCTGCCCCGACTCCGCGCGCTGTGACCCGCCCGGCTGAAAAGGTGAGTCCATGCGTATCGGAAACATGCAGATCCGCCCGGTCGGCGGCGGGCTCGGCTGCCTGCTGATGATCCTCCTGTCGATCCTCGTCTCGGTGGTGCTCACCATGCTGCTGAACTGGGCGTTCTAACCCGACAGCGCCAGGTCGGCGACGACGGGGAAGTGGTCGGAGGCGGTGTCGGCGTCGCCGCCGCGGACCACCCGGACCGCGCGGGTCAGGTCGGCCAGCTCCGGGGTGGCGAGCAGGTAGTCCAGGCGCATCGCGGCGAACTCCGCCCCGCCGTGCCGGGTCGGCACGGTCGGCCCGTCCGGCTCACCGCCCCCGGCGTGCCGCCACAGGTCGACCAGGCCGGCGTCGAGCAGGCGGGACACCGCGCGGGTGTCGACGGTACGGCCGTCGCGGCGCAGGTGCCGGCGTCGGTAGAGGTCGGGCAGGCCGGCCAGCCGGGCGGTGTGGTCGACGGCCGGGTCGAGCGTGTTCAGGTCCCCGGCGAGCAGCGCCAGCCGGCCCCCGGTACGCCGGACCGCCACCGCGAGCCAGTCCGCCTCCATCCGTCGCCGCCCACCGGAGTAGGGATTCAGGTGGGTGCTGAACACGGTGAGCGCGCCTGCCCCGGTGGCCACCTGGACCAGAGCGGTGGCGTGGTGGAAGGGGCGGCGTACCCGGCCGGAGCGGAGCACCCGCAGCGGCGCGCGGACCAGCACCGCGACCGGCTGCCCGAACCAGGAGCGGGCCAGGTGGGGCGTCATGCCCAGCCGGCCGCCGAGCTCCGCCGTCCGCCCGTCCCGGTCGAGGCCGCGCAGCTCCTGCAGGGCCAGCACGTCGGGGCGCTGCGCGGCGACGACCGCGGCGATCCGGTCCCACCGGTCGGTTCCGGGGCGGTCCCGTCCGCCGGTCAGGATGTTCCAGGTCATCACCCGCAGCATCGGCGGTCAGTCCTCCCGGCCGGCCCTGGCCAGCTCGTCGTCCAGCTCGTGCACCCGCTCCGACTCGATGGCCGGCCGGTGGCCCTGGCGCACGTCGTCGTTGGGGCGGACCACCCAGCAGAGCAAGCCGATCCAGAGTGCGCCGAGCAGGATCGCGCCCATGAAGTCGGTCGGGTGGTGCATGCCCCGGTACATCCGGGAGGTGGCCACCCCGACCGGCATGATCACGACCATGGCCACGAAGATCCACCGCCACCAGCGGTCGGTCCGGGCGAACACGATGATCGCCACGGCGCTCCACAGGCAGATGGTGGCCGCGATGTGCCCGGACGGGAAGGCCGAGGTCGGCAGGGGGCCGTCCAGGTTCGCCACCGGCGGGCGCGGGCGGTCGACCACCCGGGCGGAGACGAGAAACAGGCTCAGCTCGCCGAACATCGCCAGCGCCACGAAGAGCACCGGCCGCCAGCGTTTCCACACGGCCAGCACCAGCGGGCAGAACACCAGCGAGACCAGCAGGATGGCGTGGGTGTCGCCGAACTTGCTCCACCACCAGCTCAGGTTGTTCAGCGAGTCGGTACGCCGGGCCGCGAACCACTGCGGCACCGCGGTGTCGAGGGTGTCGAGGAACGTGCCCTCGGCGTGGTAGCTGACGTACATGCCGAAGGCGTAGAGGGCGCCGAAGACGAGCACCCACCCCACCAGCAGCTCGGCGACCGCCGAGCGGGGATGCTCCAGCACCCGCTCCTCGTCCGGCGCGGGGCTGATCTTCTCCCCCGCCTCCGGCTCCAGGCCCTCGCTGATCGGCGGCACCGGCCGGCCGCGCTCGCGCCGCCACAGCTGGAAGGCGTACGCGGTGACGCCGAGCCAGGCCACGCCGAGCAGCCACCCGCCGAACACGTCGGAGACGAAGTGCACGCCCAGGGCGATCCGGGTCAGCCCGATCAGGAACACCAGCACGCCGAACACGGCGATGGCCGGCCGCCGCCAGCGGGGTGCCATGGCCGGCAGGAAGACCAGCAGCAGCGCCCCGTACGCGACGAACGAGCCGAGCGCGTGCCCGCTCGGGAAGCTGTTGCCGGGCGCGTGGGTGATCGGCACGTCGACCACCGGACGGAGCCGGCCGACCAGTGCCTTCAACGACGGGTCGAGGATCAGCCCACCGACCCCGGTGACGATCAGGTAGACCGCCAGCCGGGGCTGACGGCGGATGAGCAGACCCACCACCGCGATGGTGACCAGCCAGATCAGCACCGGCCGGCCGCCCAGGTCGGTGATCGCCCGGAGCACGGTGACCAGCGGGTGGTGCGGGGCCACCAGCGCGTTGAACCACTCCGCCGCCTCGCGGTCGGCGTGGTAGAGCGGCCCCCAGTGGAGCCGGACGAGCATCAGCAGCACGCCGAAGCCGGCACCCGCGCCGGCGACGGCGACCAGCCCCGCGACGCTGCGCCCGGCGAACTGGCCGAGCGGCCGCCGCAGCGCTTCCTTGACCGCCGTCACCCCGCACCTCCCGTTGTCAGCCGCGAGGCGCGCTGTACCCCGTTCGCGGTTCGCGTACACGTTGACGGGCGTCAGAGGGCGGTCATCTCGCCCGTGTCGAGGATTTCCGCGCGCTCGGTCTCCGGCTCCCAGAGGTCGGGCTGGGCGGGCTCGTCCACACCGATCCGCATCGCCTCCAGCTGGGCGGCGAAGGCCAGCCCGCCGAAGAGCGCCATCCCGGTCAGGTTGGCCCAGAGCAGCAGGGCCATCATGCCGGTCAGCACGCCGTACGTCTGCCCGAAGGCGCCGCTGTACTTGACGTACGCGGCGAGCAGCAGGCTCGCCAGCCACCAGAGAACAGTGGCGATCCCGGCACCGAAGAACAACCAGGACAGCCCGGGCTGCCGACGCCGGGGCGCGTGCCGGAACAGCACCGCCACGGCCAGCACCGTGAGGCCGAAGCTGAGCGGCCAGCGGACCACGTCCCAGGCGGCGTTGGCGAAGCCGCCCCAGGCGTAGTGCCGTTGCACCGAGTCGCCCGTCGCCCGCCCGCCGACCAGGATCAGGAACCCGGCCAGCGCGGGTAGGCCGGCGGCCACCGCGAGGACGGCGGCGCGGACGTACTTGGCCAGGGCCGGCCGGTCCCGCTCGACGCCGTAGATGCGGTTCGCGCCCCGCTCGATCTGGGCCATGGTGGCGGTGAGCGCGACGAGGCCGGCCAGCAGGCCGAGAATCAGCGCCAGCTCGCCGGCACGTTCGGTGTGCTTCCCGTCGGCGAGCAGCTGCTGCACGACGGACTCGCTCTGACCGGGGGTGAGCGCGAGCACCGTGTCGGCGACCACCTTGCCGCCCTCGTCGACGCCGAGGTCGGTGATCAGGCCGGTGAGCGCGATCAGGAACGGCACCACGGCCAGGCAGAGCTGCAACGCCAACGCCCGGGAGTGGCTGAAGCCGTCGCCGTAGCGGAACCGGATGAACGCGTCCCGCAGCAGGCACCAGCCGCCGTGACGGCGGAGGGTGCGCCAGGCGTCGTCGGCGGACAGCTCCTCGGCCGACATCAGCCGGGTCTCGGGGACCAGTCGGGTGCTACTCACGGCGGGCCTCCTCGACCAGGCGCTCGCCGCGCTCGGCCGCCGCGCCGGCGTCCACCGAGAGGTCGGGGTGGCGTTCCGGCCGCGGTACGCACAGCCACAACGCCCCGGGCCGGATCTCGGCGGTCAGCGACCGGCCCGGCTCGATCAGGTCCCCGTCGAGTTCCCGGGGCTGTGCCCGGTTGCTGGTGATCTCGACCTTGCGGGCCCGGAGCAGCTCCATCCGGGGCACCGTGCCGCGCCGGCGCAGCAGTGCCCACGCCATCGCCAGCCAGTGGCGGAGCGTACGCGGGGTGAGCACCGCGACGTCGAGCCAGCCGTCGTCCGGCTCCGCGTCGGCGAGCAGGCGTACGCCGCCCTGGAGCCGGCCGACGTTGGCGACCAGGACCGAGCGGGCCCGCCGGCGCAGCGGTGGCCGGTCGTCGATCCGGATGCTGACCCGCATCGGCCGGTCCCGCAGGTGCCGCACGGCCCCCATCAGGTACGCCGGCCAGCCGAGGTGTCTCTTGGTCCGCTCGGAGGTGGCGTCGAGCAGCTGCGCGTCGAAGCCCATCCCGGCCATGACGGCGAAGCACTGGTCGGCGACGACGCCGACGTCGAGTCGCCGCAGCCCGCGCTCGACGGCGACCTCCAGCCCGGCGGCCAGGTCGTTGGAGAGGCCGAGGTTGGCGGCGAGCAGGTTGCCGGTGCCCTGGGGCAGCACGGCGAGCGCCACGTCGGTGCCGGCGAGCGCGGTGACGCAGGCGCGCACCGTGCCGTCGCCGCCGCAGGCGAGGACGATCTCGGCGCCGGCCCGCACCGCCGCGCGGGTCTGGCCGTGGCCCGGGTCCTCGATCGTCGTCTCGTACCAGGCCGGCTCCGGCCAGCCGGCCGTGG
Organism: Micromonospora sp. NPDC007271; assembly: GCF_040634005.1. Taxonomy (NCBI): domain Bacteria; kingdom Bacillati; phylum Actinomycetota; class Actinomycetes; order Micromonosporales; family Micromonosporaceae; genus Micromonospora; species Micromonospora sp. NPDC007271. The sequence goes on along the minus strand of NZ_JBEYER010000115.1, from coordinate 10,760 downwards.
CGAGCGCGTCGTTCACCGTCCGGCGGAACCCGTCGAGGTCGGTCACCTTCACCGGGTTGACCACCACCGCGGCGCGCGGCGCCGGGTGGCCCACAGTCGCCGGACGCTTGTCGTCTCCACCGTCCACGGCGCCAGTGTGCAGCAGGCGCGCGGGGTCAGCGACTCGACGGCGGCCGATGTCGCATGGACCGCAAACAGGTTTGAACGCCGGGTGCCAGCGTCAGGCGGCCGGGCGCCCGGCCGCGGTGCGCAGCGCCGCCTCCACCCGCTGGCGCAGGTCGTCCAGGTCGGCGCCGGCCTCGGTGAGCACCAGCGCGCCCAGGCCGTTCCCCTCCCGGAGCAGGCCGAGCAGGATGTGCTCGGTGCCGATGTGGCGGTGGCGCAGCCGGAGCGCCTCGCGCAGCGCGAGTTCCAGCACCTTCTTGGCCCGGGGCGAGAAGCGGCCGTCGTCGTGGCGGCGGCCCCAGCGGCGGCGCGGGACGGGTGCCGCCTCGCGCAGCGCGTCGGGGCCGAAGGACTGCTCGATCCGCGCGACGATCGCCGCGAGGTCGATGCCGATCTCACGCAGCGCCGCGGCGTCCGCCTCGCCGAGGCCGTCCACGCCGGAGGCGAGGTGTCGGGCCATCGCGGCGCGCAGCGCCTCGGCCCGGATGCCGCGCTCCGCCAGCACCCGGACCGCCAGGTTGTCGTCGTCGGCGAGCACGCCGAGCAGCAGGTGCTCGGTGCCGACCGGACGTCGCCCCTCGGTGCGGGCCTCGTCGACCGCGTGGCGCACCACCGTTCGGGCGCGGTCGGTGAACCGTTCGAACATCACGCCTCCCAGCTGCTACGGATTGCCGGTCGCCCGGCGTGCTTCTTGTGGACCGCCTGCCGGCTGACCTCGAGCGCGTCGGCGATCTCCTGCCAGGACCAGCCCTGCCGTCGGGCGTTGTCCACCTGCACGACCTCCAGCCGCTCGAGCAGCCGACGCAGCGCGAGGACCGCCCGGAGCCCGATCTTCGGGTCGGTGCTGCCGGCGGCCGCCGCGAGTTCCGTCGCCTGACTCATGCTGTCAACGTAGGTTGACGGACCGGATTCTGTCAACCCCAGTTGACAGAATCCGGCGGCCCAGCTCCCGACACGACGGCGACCGGCCGGGTGCGGACCCCGGCCGGTGTTACCGTCCGCTGGTGTTCCGCCGCCGCTCGCTGGACCGACCCGTCGACGCCGCCCACCGGCTGGTCGTCGGGCGGCTCACCCTGGAGATCGCGGGCGGCAGCGTGGTCGGGCACCACTACCCGGAGAACTTCGACGTGCTGCACGTCGACCGGGAGCTGCCCCTCGCCGCGGTCGCCGACGGCATGGGCGACGGGGAGGGCAGCCGGGTCGCCGGCGCCACCGCGATGAGCACGTTCGTGGCGGGAATCCGCGCCGCCTGGCCGGCCATCGACGCCCGCGGGCTGCACGCCGCCACCGCCGCGACCCAGCTGCGGGTACGCCAGGCCGGGGCGGGACTGGCCGGGCTGACCGGCTGCACATTGACCGCCCTGGTCGCCGAGCCGGACGGCGGGCAGGGCTGGCTGGTCCAGCTCGGCGACTCGCGGGCGTACCGGCTGCGCGACGGGCTGCTGGAACTGATGACCGTCGACCACACCATGGCCTGGCTCGGGGTCCTGCACGGCTGGTGGCCGGCGACCGCACCGGAGGCGGCCCGCGCCCGCTACCAACTGCTGCGCTACGTCGGCCACCCGGACAAGCCCGAGCCGGACGTACTGGCCGTCCCACTGCGGACCGGCGACACCTGGCTGCTCTGCACCGACGGGGTGAGCGACCAGCTCGGCTACCACCGGCTGCGGGACCTGCTGGCCGCGCGGCGGGACCCGGCGAAGACCGTCACCGCGCTGCTCTCCGCCACCCTCGACGAGGGCGGCGACGACAACGCCACCGCCGTGGTCGTCCGCGTGCACCCCACCGTCCCCACTCCCCGCTGACCGCCAGCTCGTCGAGGCCGGCAGCGGGTTCCGCCGTCTCGGTCCGCGGCGGGCACGCCCGCGACTACGGTGGGTGAGGAGAGCGCGGTCGGGAGGTGAGGCGGGATGGCCACACCCACCGAGGACGCGGTGGTGGTCGGCGTCGGCGGATCCGAGGAGGACCTCCAGGTGGTCCGCACCGCCACCCGGGAGGCCGCCGCCCACGGCCGTCCACTGCACCTGCTGCACGCCTTCAACTGGGCGGCGTTCCTGGAGGAGCCCTCGGTGTCCGGGCCGCGCGCCGCCGCCGAGGATCTGCTGGAACGCGCCGAACGGGTGGCCGCGGAGGTCGACCCGACCGTCCCGGTGCGGGCGGACCTCGTCGAAGGCGCACCGGTCGAGGCGCTGCTGCGGGCCGCCGATTCGGCGTACCTGGTGGCTGTCGGCGACGGCGGGATCGCCACCTGCCCGACCTGCGTACCGTCCGACGCCCCGGCCGTGCAGGTCGCCGCCCGCGCCGGCTGCCCGGTGCTGGTGGGCCGGGCTGAGCCGGCGCCGCAGGGCCCGGTGCTGGTCGGTGTGGACGGCTCGGAGGCCGCCGACGCCGCCCTCGGCTACGCCTTCGACTGCGCGGACCACCGTGGAGCCCGGCTGCTCGCGATCCGGGTCGTCGAGCCCGGCCGCCCCGACGGGACCGACGACCTGCTCGCCGGGGCGGTGGCCCGGTACGCCGCCCAGCACCCCACGGTGGCCGCCGAGTGCCACACGCTGCACGGCGATCCGGGCGACCTCCTGGTCGAACAGTCCCGCTCGGCGCAGCTCGCGATAATCGCGGCGCGGGGCGAGGATCCGCTGCGGGGCATGCTGGGCCCGGTCAGCCAGACGCTGCTCTACCACTCACCGGCACCGGTGATCGTCGTGCGTGGGCTCGCTCCGGAAGGCGCGGCGGGGTGATGACGCCCGGGCGGCCCGGGACCATCGGCCCTGACCCGCCTCGTGGCCGGCGGGCGAGCCTGGACGTGCCCGTGCGGATATCCGCCTTCGGGTGGCAGAAGTCCCCGAGCCACGAGAGGCTATTGCAGCATGGACACCGCTCTCGACCTGCACAGCCCCCTGACGGAAGACGAGCTGCGCCGGCTCGACGCCTACTGGCGGGCGGCCAACTACCTCACCGTCGGGCAGATCTACCTGCTCGACAACCCGCTGCTGCGTGAGCCGCTGAGGCCGGAACACATCAAGCCGCGGCTGCTGGGGCACTGGGGCACCAGCCCCGGCCTCAACCTGATCTACGCCCACCTGAACCGGGTCATCGTCAACCGGGACCTGAACGTCATCTACCTGACCGGGCCTGGGCACGGCGGGCCGGCGATCGTGGCGAACACCTGGCTGGAGGGCACCTACAGCGAGCTCTACCACTCGGTGAGCCGGGACGAGTCCGGGATGGCCCGGCTGTTCCGCCAGTTCTCCTTCCCCGGTGGCATCCCCAGCCACGTCGCGGCGGAGGTGCCCGGCTCGATCCACGAGGGCGGCGAGCTGGGCTACGCGCTCAGCCACGCGTACGGGGCCGCCTTCGACAACCCTGACCTGCTGGTCGCCTGCGTGATCGGGGACGGCGAGGCGGAGACCGGCCCGCTGGCCGGAAGCTGGCTGTCCAACGTCTTCCTCAACCCGGCCCGGGACGGCGCCGTGCTGCCCATCCTGCACCTCAACGGCTACAAGATCGCCAACCCCACGGTGCTGGACCGGATCCCCGCCGAGGAACTCCTCGAACTGATGCGCGGCTACGGCTACCAGCCGTACGTCGTCGAGGGCGACGACCCCACGAAGGTGCACCAGAGCCTCGCCGCGACCCTGGACCGGGCCGTCGACGAGATCGCCGCGATCCAGCGCCGGGCCCGTACCGGCGGCCCGGTCGAACGCCCCCGCTGGCCCATGGTCATCCTGCGTACGCCCAAAGGCTGGACGGGTCCGAAGAACGTCGACGGCAAGCCGGCCGAGGGCACCTTCCGCTCCCACCAGGTGCCCATCGACCAGGTGCGGAACAACCCCGAGCACCTGGCCGAGCTGGAGCGCTGGCTGCGCAGCTACCGGCCGGAGGAGCTGTTCGACGCCACCGGCGCCCCGGTCGCCGAGCTGGCCGCCCTGCCGCCCCGGGGCGACCGGCGGATGAGCGCCAACCCGGTGGCCAACGGCGGTCGCCTGCTGCGCGACCTGGAGCTGCCCGACTTCCGCGACTACGGGGTCGACGTGCAGCATCCGGGCGAGCCGGTCGCCGGAGCGGCCGGTGTGCTGGGCCCGTGGGTCCGCGACGTGATCAGCCGCAATCCACAGACCTTCCGCCTCTTCGGGCCCGACGAGGTCGCCTCGAACCGGCTCGGCGCCGTCTTCGAGGTCACCGATCGCGCGTTCGTCGGTGACACCGTCCCCGGCGACGACCACCTCTCCCCCGGCGGCCGGGTGATGGAGGTGCTGTCGGAACACCTGTGCCAGGGCTGGCTGGAAGGCTATCTGCTGACCGGCCGGCACGGCATCTTCACCAGCTACGAGGCGTTCATCCACATCGTCGACTCGATGGTCAACCAGCACGCCAAGTGGCTCAAGGTGACCCGACACATCCCCTGGCGGGAGCCGGTGGCCTCGCTGAACTACCTGCTGTCCAGCCACGTCTGGCGGCAGGACCACAACGGCTTCTCGCACCAGGATCCGGGCTTCATCGACCACGTCGTGAACAAGAAGGCCGAAGTGGTCCGCGTCTACCTGCCGCCGGACGCCAACACCCTGCTCTCCACCATGGACCACTGCCTGCGCAGCCGGCACTACATCAACGTGGTGGTGGCCGGCAAGCAGCCGGCGCCGAACTGGCTGAGCATGGACGAGGCGATCCAGCACTGCCGGCGCGGCCTGGGCATCTGGGACTGGGCCAGCACCGACGACGGCAGCGAGCCGGACGTGGTGCTCGCCTGCGCCGGTGACGTGCCGACGCTGGAGACCCTGGCCGCGGCCGACCTGCTCCGTCAGCACCTGCCCGAGCTGAAGGTCCGGGTCGTCAACGTGGTCGACCTGATGCGCCTGCAGCCGCCCTCGGAACACCCGCACGGCCTGCCCGACAACGAGTTCGACACGATCTTCACCCGCGACAAGCCGATCATCTTCGCCTACCACGGCTACCCGTGGCTCATCCACCGGCTCACCTACCGCCGGACCAACCACGGCAACCTGCACGTGCGCGGCTACAAGGAGGAGGGCACCACCACCACGCCGTTCGACATGGTGATGCTCAACGACCTGGACCGATTCCACCTGGTCGTCGACGTCATCGACCGGGTGCCGGGGCTCGCCCCGCGCGCCGCGCACCTGCGCCAGGACATGGTCGACGCCCGGCAGGCCGCCCGCGACTACACCCGCGAACACGGCGAGGACGACCCCAGGGTCGCCGAGTGGCGCTGGATCCGGGAGACCGAGCAGGGCCTGCAGAGTGGCCGGTGAGCGAGCTCGCGGGCGGAAGGAGGACGCGGTGAGTTCCGACGAGATCCTGGTCGGTTACGACGGCTCGGCCGACGCCACCGTCGCCCTGAACTGGGCGCTGGACGAGGCGGGCCGCTCCGGCCGACCGGTCCGGCTGGCGTACGTCTTCGAGTGGCTGACGGTGGCCGGCTGGGTCGGCCCCGGCGTGGCACCCGGGATCTGGCCGGACGAGACCGCCCGCCGGCAGGTCGAGGACCTGGTCCGGAAGGCGGCGGCGGACGCCGCAGCCGACCGGCCCGGCCTCACCGTGCACGGTGAGGTCTTCGACGGCCCGCCCGGCCTGGTGCTCCAGGAACGCTCGGCCGAGGCGGGAATGCTGGTGCTCGGCAGCCGAGGGCACGGCGGCTTCGGCGGCCTGCTCGCCGGCTCCACCGCGATCTCCGTCACCGCCCACGCCCACTGCCCGGTGGTGGTGGTACGCGAGGGGCAGGCGGCCACCTCCGGGCCGGTGGTGGTCGGCGTGGACGGCTCCGAACCCGCACTGCGGGCGCTCGGCTTCGCCGTCGAGCGGGCGGCCCAGCGGGACGTCCCGCTGCGGGTGCTCCGGGCCTGGGGGCCGTCCGGGGAACGATGGGCACCACCCGGCTTCGACCCGGAGGCGGCCAGCGCCACCGAACGGGCGGCGGTCGAACAGGAGCTGGCCCAGTGGCGAAAGACCTTCCCGGACGTGCCGATCGAGGTCCGGGTGACCCCGGGCAACGCGGCCGCGCTGCTGGTCGAGGAGAGCCGCGAGGCGCAGCTCGTGGTGGTCGGCAGCCGGGGCCGGGGCGGGCTGCGCGGGATGTTGCTCGGCTCGGTCAGCCAGCAGCTCATCCACCACGCGCACTGCCCGGTCGCGGTCGTCCGCGAACGCTGACCGGTAAGGAAGGGCACCTTGTTAACGGATTCCGTTGTACAGGGGGCCCTTCCTAACGCCTGTCGGTGTCGTCGGCGGGGTTGAGCGAGAAGTAGTCCTCCTCTTCCTGCGCCAGGTGCAGCCGCAGCACCGCGTCCAGGCCGTACAGAGCGGCGAGCAGGTCGGGGACCTCGTCGCGGCGCAGCCGGCCGTCCGGGTGCTGGGCCAGGTGGCCACCGATCCGGTCCACCAGCCGGCCGATCTCCACGTGCGCCCGGCTCATCGTCGAGGTCGCCTCGTCGCTGCCCAGCGGCCCCGCGAGAGCCGGATACAGGTGCCGCTCCTCGGCCGCCTCGTGCGGCAGCACCTCGTCGACCAGCCGGCGATGCACCTCCCCCAGCGCCGGCACGCACTCCGGCGCGTCCGGGCGGGTCGCCACCAGGTCGGCGGTGTCACGCAGCCTGGTCAGCACGTCGCGCACCCCGCCGTGCTCGTCGGCGTACCGGTCGAGCAGTTCCCGGGTCTCCGGCGGGACGTCCCGGTGCCGCAGGCCGCCCCGCAGGGCGCGCAACGCGTTGACGATCACCAGCACGTCGATGCCCTCCTGGAGGAACGCGCCGGCGACCGGGGGCAGCCCGCCCGCGGCGGCCGCCACCATCGCCACCACGGCCAGGCCCATCCCGACCGTGGCGCTCTGCACCGCGATGCGGCGGGCGTAGCGGGCGATCTCGACGGCGTCGGCGAGCCGGTCCAGCCGGTCCACGGTGAGCACCGCGTCGGCCACGTCGGCGGAGGCGGTCGCCCCGGTGGCACCCATCGCCACCCCGACGTGCGCCTCGGCCAGCGCCGGCGCGTCGTTGACTCCGTCGCCGACCATCACCGTCACCGCCCGACCGGATTCCTCCTTCACCCGGTCGACCTTCTCCTGCGGCGAGCACTGGGCGATCACGTCGTCCACGCCGACGATCCGGGCCACCTGGTCGGCGGTACGCGGCCGGTCGCCGGTGACCATCACCAGGCGGTCCAGCCCGGCCTGCCGGAGCCGCCGCACCGTACGCCGGGCGTCGGGGCGTACCGGGTCCTCCAGCAGGATCGCGCCGAGCGGGGCCCGCTCGTCGCTGACCCAGACGGTGGACCGGCCGGTTAGCTCGGCGCGCTCGCGTACCCGCTGCGCCCAGTCGGGCGGCTCGCCGGCGAGCTGGCCCACCCGGACCAGGCGGCCGTCCACCCGGCCGGTCACCCCGCGCCCCGGTTCCTCGGTCACCTCCGCCGGCTCGGCCAGGCGCAGCCCCTGCGCGCGGGCCTGCCCGACCAGGGCGGCGGCCAGCACGTGCGGGGAGAGCTGTTCGACGGAGGCGGCCAGGCGCAGCACCTCGTCCCGGTCGCCGCCGGGCGCGACCACCGTCTCCGCGGCGCGCGGCCGGCCGGCGGTGAGCGTCCCGGTCTTGTCCATCAGCAGGGTACGGGCGCGGCCGAGCAGCTCCAGCGATCCGCCGTCGCGGACCAGCACCCCGCGCCGGGCCACCCGGGACAGCCCCGAGACGATGGCGATCGGGGTGGCCAGCAGCAGCGGGCAGGGGGTGGCCACCACCAGCACCGCCACCGCCCGCAGGAACTGGCCGGAGAGCACCCAGGCCACCCCGGCCACCAGCAGGGTGAACGGCACGAACGCGGCCGCGAACCGGTCGGCGAGGCGGACCATCGGGGCCTTGCGCGCGGTGGCCTCCTCGGCGAGCCGGACGATCCCGGCGTACGTGCTCTCCGCCGCGCTCCGGTCGGCCCGCAGCCCGAAACCCGCGCCGGCGTTGACCACACCGCTGGCCACCCGCTCGCCCACGGCCCGGCTGACCAGCTGCGACTCGCCGGTGACCACCGACTCGTCCAGCGTCGCGGGCTCCTCGACGGTCCCATCCACCGGCACCACGTCACCGGGGCCGACCACCAGCCGGTCCCCCACCGCCACCGAGTCCAGCGGCACCACCTCGATGCCCCCGCCGGGGACACGCCGGCGGGCCTGCCGGGGAGCACGTTCCAGCAGCGCCCGCAGGTCCCGGCTGGCCCGCCGCTCGGCGTAGTTCTCCAGCGTCTGCCCGGTGGCGACCATCACCGCGATCACCGCACCGGCGAGGTACTCGCGGACCAGCAGCGTGCCGACCAGCGCCAGCACGGCGATCACGTCCACCCCGAACTGCCGGCGCCACAACTGCCGCAGGGTCGCCCAGGTGGCGGGCAGCAGCGCCGCCACGGTCACCGCCGCCCAGACCAGTTGGGCCGCGGTGCGCAGCCCGGCGAGCCACAACCCGGCGCCGGCCAGCCCGGCCGCCGTGAGCAGGGTCAGTGACCCCCACTCCCGCCACTGCACCCGGCGTCGCCGCACCGGCCGCTCGGATACGCACTCGCGCGGTTCCGCGTCCACGTGCGGATCGTCTCAGCGGCCGGGCGGCGGAGACAGGGCAAACGCGGGTATTCCGACGGGCCGAAAGGCCTCGGGTGGCGCGGGTATTCCGACGGGCCGAAAGGCCCGGGCAGCGGGGGCCTGCGTACCGTGCGGCCGGCCGCCCGATGGCAGAGGATGGAGCCGCAACCTCGCCCGGGGGCCACCGGGGTGGGGCACGATGGGGAGAGACGGAAAGGTCGTGACGATGAGCCACGGAACGCCGGCCGGAGCACGCCCGCTGACCACCGCGCTCGCGGAGGCCGCCGGAATGGCCGGCCACGCCCCCTCGGTGCACAACACCCAGCCGTGGCACTGGACGGTTCTCCCCGACGCCCTGGAGCTGCGGGTGGCCCGGGAACGCCAGCTCACCGCCATGGACCCGGAGGGCCGGTTGCTTGCCATCAGCTGCGGCACCGCCCTGCACCACGCCCGGGTGGCGCTGGCCGCCGAGGGCTGGACGCCGGTGGTCGAGCGGATGCCCGACCCGGCCCAGCCGGACCTGGTGGCCCGGCTGACCGGGATGCGGCACACCGGGGCGGACCCGGAGGCCATGCACCTCGTGCAGTGCATGCGGGTACGCCACACCGACCGACGGCCGGTCAGCGACGAGCCGGTGCCTGCCGCCGCGCTCGCCGAGATCGACCGGGCGGCCACCCGCGAGGGCGTGCACCTCCAAGTGCTCGACGACACCCAGAAGATCCAGCTGGCCAGCGCCGCCCAGCAGGCCGCGACGGTCGAGGCGGAGGACCCGCGGCTGAGCGAGGAGCTCGCGTACTGGACCACCCGGGCCGGCACCGGCGCCGGGCTGCCGCCGGAGGTGCTGCCCGAGACGGTCCCGCAGACCACCGTCCCGGCCCGCGACTTCGGCCGGTCCGGCACCCTGCCGATCGGCCCCGGCCACGACCGGGCGGCCGGCTACGCGATCCTGTGGGACACCGAGGACGAGCCGGACAGCTGGCTGCGGGCCGGGGAGGCGCTCTCCGCCGCCTGGCTCACCGCCACCCGGCTCGGGGTGTCCCTGGTGCCGCTCAGCGGGGTGGTGGAGGTCGACGGCACCCGGCAGGCGCTGCGACAGATCCTCTCCGGGCTGGGCTTCCCGTACATCTCGATGCGGCTGGGCATCGCCGACCCGACGCACGCCGGGCCGGCGCACACCCCGCGGCTGGACGCCGCGCAGACCGTCGACACCTCGGCGGTACAGGGCCAACTGTCGTAACGGCCCTTCGTGCCGGACCCCACCGGGCGATACCTCGCCCGGTGATCAGCGCACCGAATCCTCGGCAGGAGCGGGAGCTGCTGGTGGTCCTGGAGGACCGCGAGCGGATCGGCCACGACCTGCACGAGTGATCCAACGGCTCTTCGCCACCGGCCTGCATCTGCAGAGCACCGCGCCGATGACCGTGCGGCCCCAGGGTGGCCAAGCGGATCAACGCCGCCGTCGACGATCTGGACGCCACCATCCGCGACATCCGGCGCACGATCTTCGAGCTGCGTACGCCGATGAGCGCCGCGCTGCGCACCGAGATCCGCGAGGCGATCGAGGTGGCCGCCGAGGCGCTGGGCTACCGCCCCGCCCTGGACCTGGTCGGTCCGATCGACAGCGCCGTCCCGGGACGAGCTGCGCCCGGAGCTCATCGCGGTGCTGCGGGAGGCGCTCTCCAACGCGGTACGCCACGCGCAGGCCGACCGGGTGTCGGTGACGGTACGGGTCGACGCCGGCCGGCTGGCGGTGACCGCCACCGACGACGGGGTCGGCTGCGACCCGGAGGCGGCCCGCAGCGGCCTGGTGAACCTACGCGAGCGGGCCGAACGCCTCGGCGGCAACTTCCACCCCCACCCCCACCCCCGCACCCCACCCCTCCCCCGCGCGCGATCTTGCAGTTTCGGTCTCGCGGAACGGTGCATAAGGCGCAAATCAGGGGCCGAAAGTGCAAGATCGCGCGGGAGTGCCGGGACGCGCGCCGGGCCGCCGACGGCCCGGGGTGCCGCCGGTCAGCCGGTGGGGCGCGCCTGC
>NZ_JBEYER010000114.1:0-20457 GCF_040634005.1 Micromonospora sp. NPDC007271 | reverse complement strand
CCGCGATCTTCCACTTTGGGTCGACCTATGGCCCCTTGGGCTGTTGTCGTCCCGCCACATACTGCAAGCGCGCGGCCGGAGGGGTGGGGTGGGGGTGGGGGGGTGGGGGTCGGGAGGGGGCGGTCAGGCGGGGAAGCGGGCGGCCACGGCGGCGCGGGTGGGCATCGCGGTGGCGCCGCCCGGGGACTCGCAGACCAGGCCGGCGACGCGCAGGGCAAAGGCGACCCGGTCCCGCCAGCCGACCGGGTCCACCGGCTCACCGGCGGCGAGCAGCTCGGCGATGAGCGCACCCATCACCGAGTCCCCCGCCCCGGTGGCATCCACCGCGCCGACCTTTGGCGCGGGCACCCGTACCACGTCGTCGGCGGCGGCCACCAGGGCGCCGTCCGCGCCGAGGGTGACCACGACGGTTCCGGCGCCCAGCTCCCGCAGGTACGCGGCGACCCCCTCCACCGGCTCCCCGGGATAGAGCTCGGCCGCGTCGGCGGTGCTCAGCTTCACCAGGTGGGCGCTCGCCGCGAACTCGGCGACCACCTCGCGCAGCTCGGCCAGGGCAGCGGGCCCGTCCAGCAGCCGGGTACGGACGTTCGGGTCGAACACCCGCAGCGCCCCGGCGATCGACCAGGCCCGCCGGGCGGCGGCCAGCACCGGCGGGTCGAGCAGCACGATCGAACCGCAGTAGAGCACCTGCGCGCCCTCGATCAGGGGCACGCTCAGGTCGTCGGCGGTGAGCAGGGCGTACGAGCGGGGCTCGCCGTAGAAGCGGAAGTCGGGTTCGGGGCCGGCGAAGGTCGCCACCGCCAACGCGGTCGGGGCCGGCACGGTGACCGCGCCGGCCAACCCGACACCTGCCTCGGTCAGGAAGGCGCGGATCCGCGCCGCGAGCGCGTCGTCGCCGAGCGACCCGACGAACTCGACGTCGCCGCCGAGCCGGGCCACCGCCACGGCCACGTTGAGCGGTCCCCCGCCGATCGCCTGCCGGTAGACGGGCTGACCGTCGTACTCGGCGTCGAGCAGGTCGACCAGCGCCTCGCCGAGCACCACCGCGTACCCCATCCTGCCTCCATCCCTCCGTCGTACCCCCGATCCTGACGCATCGTGGGGGCACGGCGCGCGGGGACGACGCGGACGCCCCACCGCGACCGGGCTCTCATCGATGTACGGCTATTGCGCGCGCTGCCTGGACGTGATGGGTTGGCGCTTGCCGGAGTGGCGGGGGGGCTGCCGCGCCACCGGCCGCCGGGTCGAGCCGACGCGAGGGCACTCCGGTCCGTGGCACGGACCGCCAGTGGTGCGCGCCCAGCCGGCCCCGGCCACTCCGACCGCCGGGCGTGGCACCGCGATCGTCGCATCCGCTCGTCACAGCGGGGCGGACCGGTGCGGGTCGCGCCCCGCGAGTCAGGAGAACTCGTGCACCGATCCCGTACGGCCGCCCTGCTCACCGCGGCCGCCACCCTGGCCCTCGCCGGGGCTGTCGCCCTGGCCACCAGTTCCGGCCCGGCCGCCGCGCACGGCGCGGCGATGACCCCGGGCGCCCGGACCTACCTGTGCTGGAAGGACGGTCTCACCCCGACCGGTGAGATCAGGCCCAACAATCCCGCCTGCGCGGCGGCGGTCGCGCAGAGCGGGACGAACTCGCTGTACAACTGGTTCAGCGTGCTGCGCTCCGACGCGGGCGGCCGGACCGTCGGCTTCATCCCCGACGGCCAGCTGTGCAGCGGCGGCAACCCGAACTTCAGCGGGTACGACCTGGCCCGCAACGACTGGCCGATCACCCACCTGACCGCCGGGCGGACCATGGAGTTCCGCTACAGCAACTGGGCTCACCACCCGGGCACGTTCTACTTCTACGTGACCAAGAACACCTGGAGCCCGACCCGGCCGCTGGCCTGGAGCGACCTGGAGGACCAGCCGTTCCTGACGGTGACCAACCCGCCGCAGCGGGGCTCGGTGGGCACCAACGACGGGCACTACTACTTCACCGGCACCCTGCCGGCGAACAAGAGCGGCCGACACATCATCTACTCCCGCTGGGTCCGCTCGGACAGCCAGGAGAACTTCTTCGGCTGCTCGGACGTGACCTTCGACGGCGGCAACGGCGAGGTGACCGGGATCGGTTCGGGCGGCAGCCCGTCACCCACCCCCACCACGCCCACGCCCACGCCGACCGGCCCGTCGCCGACGCCCACCACCAGTCCGACCATGCCGCCGCCGGGCGGCGGCGACTGCATGGCGGTCTACAAGGTGGTCAACGCCTGGCAGGGCGGCTTCCAGGGCGAGGTCATGATCATGAACCACAGCTCCCGGACGTACGGCGGCTGGACGGCGAACTGGACCTGGCCCAGCGGTCAGAGCATCACCCAGCTGTGGAACGGCACGCTGAGTACGAACGGAGCGGCGGTGACGGTCACCAACGCCCCGTACAACGGCACCATCGCGCCGGAGGGCACCACCACGTTCGGCTTCACGGCCAACACCTCCGGCACCAACACCCTGCCCACCGTCACCTGCACCGGCCGCTGACGCCGCGTTAGCGCGCCGCGTTAGCGCGCCGCGTTAGCAAGGGCCCCCTGTACAACGCGAGGCGTTAACAGGGGGCCCTTCCTTACCGCTCAGCGGACCATGCTGCCGACGACCGGCTTCGTCAGGAGGGCGGACTGGTTGCGCTGGATGCCCGGGTCGAGGGTCTTCGCCACGAAGATGGCGTGCCAGATGCAGAAGATCAGCACGGTCCACACCTTGCGGGAGTGGTCCGCCTCCTCGCGCTTGTGCTCCTCCAGCAGCCGCATCGCGTACGACAGGTCGATCAGATCGCCGGCGCCGGAGGTAGCCAGCACGTGCCGGGCCCACTCGTACATCTCGCCGCGCAGCCAGACCCGGGTGGGGGTGGGGAAGCCGAGCTTCTTGCGGTTGACGATGGCCGGCGGCACGACGCCCTGCAGCGCCTGGCGCATGGCGTACTTGGTGGCCTCGGAGCGGGGCGGCAGCTTCAGGTCGACCGGGATGCCCGCCGCGACGTTGAACACCTCGCGGTCCAGGAACGGCACCCGCACCTCCAGCGAGTGCGCCATCGAGATGCGGTCGGCCTTGACCAGGATGTCGCCGCGCAGCCAGGTGTAGAGGTCGACGTACTGCATCTTGGTGACGTCGTCCAGCTCCGTGCACTCGGCGTAGATCGGCGCGGTGACGTCGGTGTAGCGGACCGAGGGGTCGTAGCGACGCAGCAGGTGCTGCTTCTCCTCCTCGGTGAACATCCGGGCGTTGCCGTAGTAGCGCTGCTCGATGGGTGTGGTGCCACGCTCCAGGAAGCTCTTGCCCTTGACGCCCTGCGGGATGGCCTTCGACACCGCCCGCAGGCCCTTCTGCACCCCGTCCGGCAGGCCGTTCACCGTGCTGAGCGACAGCGGCTCCCGGTAGATGGTGTACCCGCCGAAGAACTCGTCCGCGCCCTCGCCGGAGAGCACCACCGTGACGTGCTCGGCGGCCTTCTTCGCCACGAAGTAGAGCGGCACCAGCGCCGGGTCGGCCACCGGGTCGTCCAGGTGCCAGACGATCTTGGGCAGGGCGTCGATCATGTCCTGCGGCCCGATCTTGGTCGGGATGGTGGTCACGTCGAGGTGCCGGGCCGAGTCCTGGGCCACGTCGATCTCGGAGTAGCCGGGCACGTCGTACCCGACGGTGAAGGTGAGGATGTTCGGGTTGAACTCCCGGGCCAGCGCGACCACCGCGGTGGAGTCGATGCCGCTGGACAGGAAGGAGCCGACCGGCACGTCCGAGCGCATGTGCATCCGGACGCTCTCCCGCAGCGTCTCCCGGATCTCGTGGTAGAGCTTCTGCTCGTCGGCCACCGGCGCCGGCCGGAACACCGGCCGGTACCACCGGCGCACCTCGATCCGGCCGCCCGGGGTCCAGGTCAGGTACTCCCCCGACCCGATCCGGCTGATCCCCTTGTGCAGGGTGCCCGGCTCCGGCACGTACTGCAGGGTCAGGTAGTGGCTCAGGTTGGCGGTGTCGATCCCGGCGTCGCCCTGGTACGCCGACTGCGCGAACGGCAGCAGCGCCTTCTTCTCGGAGGCGAGGTAGAGCCCGTCCTGGGTCTCCAGGTAGTGCAGCGGCTTGATGCCGAAGTAGTCCCGGGCGCCGAAGGCCCGCCGCTCCTGCCGGTCCCAGATGACGAAGGCGAACATGCCGCGCAGCTTGGTGAGCACCTGCTCGCCCCAGTAGTGGTAGCCGGCGACGATCACCTCACCGTCACCGTTCGTGGCGAACTGGGCGCCGAAGTCCCGGATCAGCTCGTCCCGCAGCTCGATGTAGTTGTAGATCTCGCCGTTGAAGGTGAGCAGGTAGCGGCCGTTCGCGTACGGCAGCGGCTCGTGGCTGAGGGCCACGTCGATGATCGCCAGCCGCTTGTGCGCGAACACTCCGTCCGCATACCGGCCGGTTGCGTCGCCGACCACCTCGACCCCGGTCTCGTCCGGGCCACGGTGGTGCAGGCACTCCAGTGCGCTTGCGATGTGGTCGCGGTGGGCGGCGGCGTCACCGCGCGCGCTGAAAAAGGCCAGGAGTCCGCACATGATGACCATCTTTCCACGCGGCCGCAGTGAGCGTCGCGGCACCGCAGGGTCCTCCCGCTCCCGTGCGCGCGGTACCGTCTGGACCAGCGACGAGGCTCAGGGAGGGCGGATCATGGCCGAGGAGCGGACGCAGCAGAGCAAGCCGGCGGACGGCACCGAATCGCACGACCCGGACTTTCCGGAGGCGTTCCTGACGTTCATGCGTCAGGGTTGGCGGGACACCGAACTGCCGGTGGGCCCGCGCCCGGAGGTGCCCAACTACGCCAAGCGGCGGGCCGCGCTCGCCGCGGCCTTCCCCGGCGAGACCCTGGTCATCCCGACCGGCAACGAGAAGGTACGCGCCAACGACACCGACCACCCGTTCCGGGCCGGCAGCGACTTCGCGTACCTCACCGGCGACCTCGAACCGGACAGCGTGCTGGTGGTGCACCCGAACGGCGATGCCGTGCTCTACATGCGGCCCCGGTCGTCCCGCGAGAATGACGAGTTCTTCCGCAGCCGCAACGGCGAGCTGTGGGTGGGCCGCCGACCCACCCTGCGCGAGCGGTCGACCGAGCTGGGCCTGCCCACCGCCAACCTGACCGAGCTGGACGCGGCCCTGGCCGAACTGGCGCCGGGGCGTACCCGGGTGCTCCGCGGCTTCGACGCCCGGGTGGACGCGGCGGTGCGGCCGTACGACGGCGCCCGCGTGGACGGGCAGCCGGGCCGGGACCGGGAGCTGGCGATCGCCATCTCGGAGCTGAAGCTGGTCAAGGACGAGTGGGAGATCGCGCAGCTCCAGGAGGCGTGCGACGCCACCGTCCGCGGCTTCGAGGACGTGGCCCGGGCGCTCCCGGCCGACCGGGGGGTCTCGGAGCGGCTGCTGGAGGGGATCTTCGCGCTGCGCGCCCGGCACGACGGCAACGACGTCGGGTACGGCTCGATCGTCGGCGCCGGCGAGCACGCCACGATCCTGCACTGGGTGCACAACCACGGCACCACCCGCCCGGGTGAGCTGCTGCTGATGGACATGGGCGTGGAGAACCGCAACCTCTACACCGCGGACGTCACCCGGGTGCTGCCGGTCAACGGTCGGTTCACCTCCCTGCAGCGCCAGGTGTACGACGCCGTCCACGCCGCCCAGCAGGCCGGCATCGACGTGATCAAGCCGGGCGTCGCGTTCCGGGACGTGCACCTCGCCGCCATGCGGGTCCTGGCCGAGGCGCTGAAGGACCTGGGGCTGCTGCCGGTCAGCGTGGACGAGGCCATGGACCCCTCCTCGACCGTCTACCGCCGCTGGACGCTGCACGGCACCAGCCACATGCTCGGCATCGACGTACACGACTGCGCCAACGCGCGTAAGGAGACCTACCGGGACGGCCCGCTCGGCGAGGGCTACGTGCTCACGGTCGAGCCGGGGCTCTACTTCCAGCCGGAGGACGAGCTGGTCCCGGAGGAACTGCGGGGCGTCGGCATCCGGATCGAGGACGACATCCTGGTCACCGCCGACGGCCCGGTGAACCTCTCGGCGGGGCTGCCGCGCCGCTCGGACGAGGTGGAGACCTGGCTGGCCGAGCAGCGCGAGGCCGGTCCGCGCCTGCCGGGCTGATCCCGGCTCGACGACCCTGACGGCGGGCCCCACCGCCGACGGCTGCGACGTTTCCGTCGTTCTGCCGCCGGTGGTGGGGCCCGCCGCTGTTTGCGCTGCTCGGCACCGTCGTCCTCGGCAGGTGCCGAACGATCGCCCCTGCCTACCCTGAGGCAAATGTGGGGTTTTTTCAGATACGTCCGCCTCGTGAGGATCCTTCTCATACGGTGTGGATCAGAGGCTACAACCGGTTTGTAGCTGGTCGCCCCGCCCGGGGCGGTGCGACCCCTTTGTGTAACCGAAAGGGCGGAAGGCTCTGATGTCCAACGACGTAACGACTTCCGACGGTGGGGCCCCGATGACCCCACCGACGAACAGGCGGCGGGCGCTCTGGGTCGCCACCGGCGTGGCCGGGCTGACCGGCGTCGTCGGTCTGGCGGCGCTGGGTGGCCTCGCCGCTCGCGACGACAAGTCCGGCGAGACGCAGCGGGTCGCGGAGAACCACGCGGCCGCGCCGCAGAACGCGAGCGACACGCGCAAGGACGGCGAGAAGGGCGAAGGCAAGGACGCCCACGATGAGCAGAACCGGGCGGACGAGCACGGCCGGGATGGTAAGGACCGTGGCGACTGGGACCGGGGCAAGCCCGGCGAGGAGCGGGACGAGCACGGGCGGCGGGTGCGGGAGGTGCCCTGCAGCGACGAGAAGCTGGTCGAGGCGATCGATCTGGCCAACCGGGATCACGGTGGCACGTTGAAGCTGTCCCCGCACTGCGTCTACGAGCTGGACTTCGCCGACAAGAAGTCCGGCACGGCCCTGCCCACGATCCGGCAGGAGATCAAGATCAAGGGCAACGACGCCACGATCAAGCGGGACTCCGAGGACGCCTTCCGGCTGTTCCGGGTCGCCGACGGCGGTGAGCTGACCCTGAAGGACCTCACGCTCAAGGACGGCAACGCCGCCGAGTTCAAGTACGGCTCCGCGCCGACGACGCCATCGGCGTCCGGGCCGCAGGTGCCGGGGTCCGGGCCGCAGGCTGAGCCCATGGTCCCGAAGCCGCCGGAGAAGGAGAAGAAGGAAGGCGAGGCCGACGGCGGCGCCATCCTGGTCGAACGCGGCGGCAGCGCCCACCTGGAGCAGGTGAAGCTGACCCGCAACAACGCCGAAGGCAACGGCGGCGCCATCGCCAACTTCGGCCGGGTCGACCTCGACGACAGCAAGGTCGAGGACAACCACGCGCAGAAGAACGGTGGCGGCATCTTCAACGTCGGCGTCCTCAAGGTCAAGGAATCCCGCATCAACAACAACACCGCCGGCAAGAACGGCGGCGGCATCGCCAACGGCGAGGGCAAGGAAAAGGAAAAGGGCAAGGACGGCAAGGACTACTGGGTCAAGGGCCACGACGAGGCCGGCACAGTGGAGATCATCGGCCGCTTCGAAGGCAAGGAAGTCGGCAAGAGCGAGATCGAGAACAACCGAGCCGGCAAGAACGGCGGCGGCGTGTTCAGCTCCGGCGGCTTCGTCAAGATCACCCTGACCTCCATCAAGAACAACACCGCCTGCGAGAACGGTGGCGGCATCTACGCCCACAACACCGACCTCGACCTCCAGAAGGTCCTCATCGCCAAGAACCACGCCGACAAGGACGGCGGCGGCGTCTACAACACCGGCGGCGAGAAGAAGAAGGAAGCCCCCTACGCCGACCAGAAGGAAGAGAAGAAGAAGGAGGAGGAGAAGGAGCAGGAGGCGACCGCCACCATCGCCGACAGCGCCGTCCTCGAGAACACCGCCGGACGCTTCGGCGGCGGCATCTTCAACGGCGACCCCGACGTCAAGATCAAGGAAGGCTTCCTCGAGTCCGACAAGGACAAGGAAGACAAGGACAAGGAAGACAACGCCACCCTCACCGTCCGGGACACCGAGATCAAGGCCAACACCGCCCTCAACGGCGGCGGCATCTTCAACAACGAAGGCCGGGTCACCCTGACCAAGACCCGCATCATCAAGAACACGGCGACCGACTCCGCCAAGACCCACCGCGTCGCCGGCGGCGTCTTCAACAACGACGGCAAGGTCAAGCTCGACGAAAAGACCGTCATCGCCGACAACGACCCCACCAACTGCGGCGGCACCGTCAAGGACTGCTTCAACTGAACCACCACATAACCGCGGGAGTCCCTTTCCGCCGCCCCGCGGCGGAAAGGGACTTCCCTTCCCCGCCCGTCGCCGCCGGGGTGGTTCGTCGCGGTCGTCACCGGTCCGGGCGTGGCGGGACCGTCGCCCGCTTTCCGCCCTGCGCAGCGCTCTCCGCCCCCATGGCACCGGTCATGCGCGGCAAGCCCGCCGTGCCGCCGCCCGCACCGCCCCGCACCTAATGCGGGTTTTTTTCGCATAAGCGCACGAGGTGAAGAAGGTTCTCATACGGTGGTCTTCAGCAGCTACAACCGATTTGTAGCGAAGGCCGCATCGCCGTGGCGAAGCGACCTTGTCGGGTACAAGGAGAGGGCAGAGAGCTCCGATGTCCAACTACCTTCGTAATAACGATGACGCCAGCCGCGAGACGGTCTCCCCGATCCGTCGTCGTCGGGTCTGGCTCGCCACCGGCGTCGTGGGCCTGACGGGAGCGGTCAGCCTCGCGGGTGTGGCGTACGCGACCACCGGCGCCGTGGGTCCCCACCGGCTCGGCGACGTGAAGTGGTCTACCGCCCAGCAGCTCACCAGGGACGACGCCAAGGGCGAGGAGAACGCCGGCCGGGATGGTAAGGACCGTGGCGACTGGGACCGGGGCAAGCCCGGCGAGGAGCGGGACGAGCACGGGCGGCGGGTGCGGGAGGTGCCCTGCAGCGACGAGAAGCTGGTCGAGGCGATCGATCTGGCCAACCGGGATCACGGTGGCACGTTGAAGCTGTCCCCGCACTGCGTCTACGAGCTGGACTTCGCCGACAAGAAGTCCGGCACGGCCCTGCCCACGATCCGGCAGGAGATCAAGATCAAGGGCAACGACGCCACGATCAAGCGGGACTCCGAGGACGCCTTCCGGCTGTTCCGGGTCGCCGACGGCGGTGAGCTGACCCTGAAGGACCTCACGCTCAAGGACGGCAACGCCGCCGAGTTCAAGTACGGCTCCGCGCCGACGACGCCATCGGCGTCCGGGCCGCAGGTGCCGGGGTCCGGGCCGCAGGCTGAGCCCATGGTCCCGAAGCCGCCGGAGAAGGAGAAGAAGGAAGGCGAGGCCGACGGCGGCGCCATCCTGGTCGAACGCGGCGGCAGCGCCCACCTGGAGCAGGTGAAGCTGACCCGCAACAACGCCGAAGGCAACGGCGGCGCCATCGCCAACTTCGGCCGGGTCGACCTCGACGACAGCAAGGTCGAGGACAACCACGCGCAGAAGAACGGTGGCGGCATCTTCAACGTCGGCGTCCTCAAGGTCAAGGAATCCCGCATCAACAACAACACCGCCGGCAAGAACGGCGGCGGCATCGCCAACGGCGAGGGCAAGGAAAAGGAAAAGGGCAAGGACGGCAAGGACTACTGGGTCAAGGGCCACGACGAGGCCGGCACAGTGGAGATCATCGGCCGCTTCGAAGGCAAGGAAGTCGGCAAGAGCGAGATCGAGAACAACCGAGCCGGCAAGAACGGCGGCGGCGTGTTCAGCTCCGGCGGCTTCGTCAAGATCACCCTGACCTCCATCAAGAACAACACCGCCTGCGAGAACGGTGGCGGCATCTACGCCCACAACACCGACCTCGACCTCCAGAAGGTCCTCATCGCCAAGAACCACGCCGACAAGGACGGCGGCGGCGTCTACAACACCGGCGGCGAGAAGAAGAAGGAAGCCCCCTACGCCGACCAGAAGGAAGAGAAGAAGAAGGAGGAGGAGAAGGAGCAGGAGGCGACCGCCACCATCGCCGACAGCGCCGTCCTCGAGAACACCGCCGGACGCTTCGGCGGCGGCATCTTCAACGGCGACCCCGACGTCAAGATCAAGGAAGGCTTCCTCGAGTCCGACAAGGACAAGGAAGACAAGGACAAGGAAGACAACGCCACCCTCACCGTCCGGGACACCGAGATCAAGGCCAACACCGCCCTCAACGGCGGCGGCATCTTCAACAACGAAGGCCGGGTCACCCTGACCAAGACCCGCATCATCAAGAACACGGCGACCGACTCCGCCAAGACCCACCGCGTCGCCGGCGGCGTCTTCAACAACGACGGCAAGGTCAAGCTCGACGAAAAGACCGTCATCGCCGACAACGACCCCACCAACTGCGGCGGCACCGTCAAGGACTGCTTCAACTGACCGACGTTCGACGAACGGACCCACGCAGAGCTCCGGCCCCCTGCCAGCGAGTTGGCAGGGGGCCGGAGCGTCGCCGGGTCAGCTCTGGACGAAGACCGCCACGCTGCGCGCCGGCACGGTGAACGTGCCGGTGGCCCGGTCGAACGAGGCCGTCCGCAGCACCGGGTCGGCGGAGTTCCGCAGCACCGGGTGCAGCGCCACGTCCGCCCCACGAGGGCCGGTCACCGTCTGCGTCGCCGCCGCCGGGGTGGCGTTGAAGACCACCGTGACCGACTTCCACGTTCCGCCGAGACCGCGGGCGTCCAGGGTCATGGTGAGCACCCCCGGGGTCTCCCGCTCGCCGGAGAGCGGGAAGGCGACCCGCTGCTGCACCTGGCCGGCGCTGGTCAGCCCGAAGACCGGCGAGGACCGCCGGATCTGGAGCAGCTCCGCGTACCGGGCGTCGGCCAGGTTGATCGCCGCGCAGTCCGGCACCAGCTTCGGGTCGGCCAGCAGCGGCTTCGCGTACGGCCACTTGCTCTGGTTGTCCGCCGCCGGCGGGAGGCCGGCGCCGAACCCGTTGCCCTGGGCGCAGTCCCAGCGGATCTGGTTGAACCAGTCCCCGGAGTTGTAGGAGTTGCGGTCCAGCGACTTGGAGCGCAGCCGCTCGGAGCCGGCCGTCACGAAACCGGTCCCCTGCCCCATCAGCACGGTGCCGAGGGCGAGCACCTGCATCCGCGCCCGGTCCGTCGCCGAGGTCCGCTGCGGCAGCTTGTACGCCAGCGCGTCGTACAGGATCTCGTTGTCGTGCGCGTCGACGTAGGTGACCGCCTCGCCGGGCGCGGCGGTGTAGCCGGCCGGCGAGCCGTTGTAGTCGACCTGGGCGCCGGTGACCTGCCGGCCGGACGAGTCGGTGAACCGGTAGTCGCGCAGGTTGCCGGCGAGACCCACCTTGATCAGGTCCTGCTGGTGCAGCAGTTGGGCCTTCTGCTCCGCCGTCGACCCGTTGGCCTGGTCACCGTTCGGGTCGGACCACAGTCCGGACGCGAAGCCCTGGATCCGCGGGTTGTCGTCGAACGGGCCGCCGCCGCGCACCGCGTCGCGGAGCCGGTCGTTGAACGTGCCGATCCCGGTGCCCGCCATGTTGGCCTGGGTGGCCTGCACGAACCGGGCGTCGCCCGCGACCTCGCCGAAGTCCCAGCCCTCGCCGTAGAGCAGGATCCGCTTCCCGTCCACCCCGTCCTTCGCCACGGTGAGCTTGTCCAGCGCGGCGCGTACGGCCAGGATGTTCGCCTTCGGGTGGTGGCCCATCAGGTCGAACCGGAAGCCGTCCACCTTGTACTGCCGGGCCCAGGTGACCAGGGAGTCCACCACGAGCTTGCCCATCATGGCGTGCTCGGGGGCGGTGTTGGCGCAGCAGGTGGAGGTGGCGACGGCGCCGTCTTCCAGCAGCCGGTGGTAGTAGCCAGGGACGATCTGGTCGAGCACCGACTTCGGGTCCGTGCCCGAGGCCGAGGTGTGGTTGTAGACGACGTCCATGACCACGCCCAGGCCGGCCTGGTTGATCCCGGCGACCATCTGCCGGAACTCGGTGGTCCGCTTCGCCCCGGCCGGGTCGACGGCGTACCCGCCCTCCGGCACGGTGTAGTGCAGCGGGTCGTACCCCCAGTTGTAGCCGTCGGTGTCGGCCACGGCCGCGACGCACTTCTGCTGCTCGTCGGAGTCCGGCGGCAGCGCGGCCAGGTCGCAGGCGGGCTGCCGCTGGTCGGCCCGCCGCTCGGGGATGGTGGCGAAGTCGAACGCCGGCAGCAGGTGCAGGTAGTTCACCCCCGCCTCGCCGAGCGCGGCGAGGTGCTTCATGCCCGCCGTGCCCGGCTCGGTGAAGGCGAGGTAGGTGCCCCGCCGGTCGGCCGGCACGGTGGCGTCGGCGATGGAGAAGTCGCGGACCGACACCTCCTGGATCTGCGCCCGCGACGACGGCACCGTCGCCGGCTTGCGCAGCTTGGCCCAGCCGGCCGGGGCCAGCGCCGGGTCGCCCAGGTCGACGATCTGGCTGTGCGTCGAGTCCGGTGCGAGCGCCACCGAGTACGGGTCGGTCACCGAGGCGGTGACCATCTTCTGCGCCGCCGGCTGCCAGGCCTCGACCTGGTACCGGTAGTACTTCCCGGCCCACTCCCGGGCGCCGCGCACCGACCAGACGCCGGTGGAGTCGTCGCGGTTCATCGACACCGTCGTCGGCCGGGCCGTCGGCGAGTCGAAGAGCTGGAGCGAGACGGTATGGGCGGTCGGCGCCCAAACGGCCAGGGTGGGTACCTTCCCGGCGAACGTCGGGCCGAGCTTCGCGCTGGTGGCGGCCCGGTAGACGTCGTCGAGCACGCCCGGGATCTGCACCCCGGTCGCGCCGAGGAGCTTGCCCTCGGCGTCGCGCTCGGTCACCACGAGCTGCCCGCGCAGCGCCGCCGGCACCTTGGCCAGGTCGGCCCGGTCGAGCGAGAAGGCCCGGTACTCCCACAGGTGCGGCCAGGCCGCGCGCTGGGCCTCGGTGAGCCCGTTGCGCTCCGCCCGCAGCGGCAGCGTGGTGTACGTCCCGGACAGCTCACCGTCGGTGATGCTCAGCCCGCCGTTCGGGGCGGCGACCAGGGCGTACCGCTTGCCGTCGGTCGGCCCGGTCCGCCAGGCCACAGTGGACCGGTCGATCCACTGTGCCTTCTGCTGCGAGATGTCGAGGTCGCGGGCGACGCCGGAGGAGGTCGACGGGAGCAGCCGGCCCTTGACCCCGGCCAGCAGCCACACCTCGCGTCCGGCGGAGGCGAAGTCCAGCCGCTGGTCCTCCGGGTGGTCCTTCTCGTCGCCGCGGTGCACGATGTAGCTCAGGCCGGTGGCCCCGGCGGCCAGCGGCACCCGGAAGAGCGCGCCGAAGGCGTCGATCTTCTCCGGCTTGAGCGGGTTGGACCAGTCGGTCGGGTTGGCCGCGCCGTCCCAGAGGTGCAGGCCCCAGCCGTCGTAGTTGCCGTCCGCCCTGCGCCAGTGGATGAGCGCGGTGTTCTCGTCGACCGGTGGGTCCGGCTCGCCGGTGGCGGCCTGCCGGCTCGGGTACAACGTCGGGTCACCCTGCTTGACCCAGACCTCGCCGGTCTGCGTGACGTCGATGGCGCGGTCCTTGTCGACGTCCTTGTTCCCGGCCTTGTCGACGACGAGGAAGCCGATCGACCTGGCGCCCGGCTTCAGCTTGACCCAGGCGAACCGGCCGAAGGAGTCCTCACCGGCGAACGGCTGCCCCTTGGGCCACTCGGTCTGGTACGCCGGGTCGATGTCGCCCCAGGTGTAGAGGCCCCAGTCGGCGTACCCGCCGGCCGGGCGCTGGTAGTGCACCACCGCCCAGTCCCGCGACGCGCTCTCGGCCGGGGTGCCGACCACGCCGGTGGACCGGGCGGTGGCGACGCGGCCCTTGCCGTCGCGGACGACGGCCTTGTACTCGACCTTCGCGCCGCCCGGCAGGCCGGCCAGGTCGTGGTGCACGGTGTACGGCGCCGTGCGCGCGCTGCCCAGCAGGGTCCACCTGCCGCCGGGCACCCGGGCGGCGAAGGTGACGGTGGCCAGGGGGTCGCCGGTCACCTGTGCGGTGACGGCGGCCCGGGTGGCGACCGGGTCGTCGCCCGGCTCGGTGATCGTGATGCCCGGCGCGGCGCCGGCCGGCGGGATCGCGCGGTCGGCCCGGAGCACCACGGCGGACATGGCCGGCACGGTCACGCTCAGCTTGCCGTCGGCACCGGCGGTCGAGCGGACCGCGCCGCCGTAGATGCCGGTGAAGGTGGCACCGGCCGACCAGGTGTCCACGGTGACAGTCTGCGCGCTGTCGGCGTTGTTCACCGCGGCCACGTACTCGGTCCGCTCGCTGGGCAGGATCCGGGAGAAGGCGAAGACGCCCGGACCGTCGGCCGCGTACCGAATGACCTGGATGCCGTCCCGCAGCGCCGGGTGGGCCTGCCGCAGCCGGCCCAGCTCGGCGATGGTCCGGTACAGCGGGTGGGTGGTGTCGTACTGGTCGCTGGCGTGGGTACGGGTGGTCCCGATCAGGTCGTCGTCCAGGTAGTCCGGCGTCCGGCTGGCGAACATGTCCTGCCGGGCGTCCTTGTCCCCGCCGGGGCCGGTGAAGCCCTGCTCGTCACCGGAGTACACGACGGGCTGGCCGCGGGTGAGGAACATCAGCTGGTGGGCGAGCTGGTCGCGGCGCAGCTGGCTGGCGTCGTCACCGCCGGCGGCGGCGATGAACGAGCCGATCCGGCCCATGTCGTGGTTGCCGAGGAAGGTGGTCAGCCGGTTGGCGCCGGTGTCCCGGGCGGCGTAGAGGTCGTCCCGGGCGTACACGTCGCCGAGCGCTCGCGCCGAGCCGCCGGCGGCGGTGTAGCCGCGCGCGGCCTCCTGGAAGGAGAAGTCCAGGGTCGCGGGCAGGCCGCCGCGCCGCACGTACGTCGACTCGATCTCCTGGTCGGCGCTGTAGACCTCGCCGAACATGAAGAAGTCCGGCTTGCCGGCCCGCTGCGCGGCGGCGTCGATGCCCCGGACGAACTGCGGCCAGAAGTCGAGGTTGGTGTGCTTGACCGTGTCGAGGCGGAAGCCGTCGACGCCGACCTTGCCGATCCACTGCGCGTAGATGTCGGTCATGCCGCGGACCACCTCGGGACGCTCGGTCCAGAGGTCGTCGAGGCCGAAGAAGTCGCCGTACTCGCTGTTCTCCCCGGCGAAGGTGGAGTCACCCCGGTTGTGGTACATGGTCGGGTCGTTCAGCCAGGCCGGAACCTTGACCTTCGCGTCGGCCGCGCTGGCGAAGGTCGGAGTGTACGGAAAGGACTTCTCGTCGACCTGCGGGAAGTCCCGCGTACCGTCGGCGTGGTTGCGGTCCTCGAAGGGCCGCCCCTGCGCGTCCCGGTACGGGGCGGTCTTCTTGTCGACGTAGCCGTACCTGTCCTCGGCGTACCGGATGACGTCCGCCGTGTGGTTGACGATGATGTCGAGATAGACCTTGATGCCCCGCTGGTGGGCGAGTTCGACCAGCCGCTTCAACTCCTCGTTGGTGCCGAAGTGCGGGTCGACCTGGGTGAAGTCGGTGATCCAGTAACCGTGGTAGCCGGCGGAGACGTCCGCGCCGGTGCCCTGCACGGGCCGGTTCTTGAAGACCGGGGCCAGCCAGATGGCCGTGGTGCCCAGCCCCTGGACGTAGTCCAGCTTGTCGATGACGCCCTTGAGGTCACCGCCGTGGTAGAAGCCCTTGTCCGTCGGGTCCAGGCCCGTGGTGAGCCGGTCACCGGTCAGGCCGCCGGTGTCGTTGCGCCGGTCACCGTTGGCGAACCGGTCCGGCAGGACGAAGTAGAACTGCTCGGCCCGGGCCTCGTTGCTGCCGGCCCTGAGCAGTGCGTCGGCGGACGGCTCCTTGCTCCACTGGGTGGCGCCGGCGGCCGCGAGGACGTCGCCGGTCACGGCACGGTCGCTGGCCTGGGCACCCGACTGGAGTGCGGCGACCGGCACGCCGACGAGGGTGAGCACGACGGAGGAGACCAGGGCGAGCAGGGCCTTGGCGGATATCGGCGGCGGTTTCATCGACGGCCTTTCTCTGGTCGCTGATTCGCCCGCACGCTAGCCCTTGCCGAAACATTCTGCAATAGTTTGCAAACCGAGTCGCAACAAAGCAGATGCCTTGCGCAAAATGACACGGTGGACCGGCGTCACCGCCACGCCGGCGCGAGGGCGACCTCAGCGGCCGGAGCACTCCGTACCGTCGACCGTGCAGCTGGTCGGCCGGGTGGTGCCGGTCTTCTCGAAGTGGAACCGCAGCGGCACCGACGCCCCCGGCGCCAGGTCCACTCCGCTGCGGTACGTGAAGACCCCGTCGGCGAAGCTCGCCGTGCCCTGCTCCGCGCCGTCCACCCAGGCCGCCACGAGACGGCCCCGTGGGAAGCTCAGCGTCACCGTCCAACCGCTCCGCTGGTCGCCCTTGTTGACCAGCAGCACCTCGCCGATGAAGCCACCACGGAAGCTGTTGACCACCCCGTACCGGCCGGTGACCGGCGGCGGTGGGGGCGACGCGATCAGCGGCGCCGGCGGCGGGGTCGACGTGGCCGCCGGTGGACGACTCCCGGCGGTGCCGCTGGCCGGCGGGCTCGACGTCGGCCCGGCCGCCGGCGCGGCCGGCCTGGGCGACCGCCGGGACGCTGCCGGCGCGGCGGCCGAACTGGACGGTGCCGACGCCGCGGTGGTCGACAGCTCGGGCAGCGACATCGCCGGCGCCGGTGGCGTGCCGTCGGCGTACGTGCTTCGGCCCCGTACGGAACCGAACGCGACGACCATCAGCACCACCATGACGATCACACCGATCGAGACGACGATCCAGGGCGAGGAGGTGATGGCGGCGCCGGGTGACAGACGTGCGCGACGCGTACCGGACATGGCCTCCCCTGTCGACTCGGCCCGGTGAGCGTAACGACCCGGAGCGGCGCCGGAAAGCACCCGGCCCGTCCGCCGTCGGCGGGCCTGCTCAGGCGAGGACGCAGGCCATTCCGTTGATGGTGCACCCGCCCGGCCGGTCACCGCTGCCCATGCGGTCGAACCGCAGTTGCACGGTGATGCTCTGCCCCGGCCCCACCGGCCCGGTGCCGAGCAGCTCGAAGGCTCCGTTGCCGGAGGTGCTGACCGAGACCCCGGAGGCGGACGAGGCATGCACGCTCTTCACGTTGCCCGCGAACTGCAACCTCACCTCCCAGTCCTGGTTCCGCCCCGAGCCGTTGGCGACGGTCAGCCGGGCCTCGAACGAGTTCCGGTCACTCACGGTGGCCTCGTACCGGGCGGTGACCGTGCCGTCCGCGGGCGCCACCGGCGCCGCTTCCGCGACCAACGGGGCGGGCGCCGCCGCCGAGGGCCGGACCGAGGTGGCGTTCGGCGACGTCCCGCTGGACGGGTTCGTCAGGCGGTACGGATGACGGTGCAGATGGCCGGGCCGTCGTCGGTGGCCCGCAGCAGGTAGCGGTAGCGCTCGCCGGGCACCGCCCGTCCCCGGCTGTCCAGGAACTCCCAGCGCACCGCCACCTCGGTGAGCAGCGCCGAGACCTGATGCACGTCCTCGAACTGCGCGTGGGCGGCGACCAGGGCCCGCTCCTGGTAGTCCGCGGCGGCGCCGACGAAGCTGAGGGCCACCGCGGCCGGCGAGGTGAAGGAGAAACTGTACGTGTCGGCCACCACCAGCCCGGGCAGGGCGTAGCAGCCGGCGATGGTCGGCACGTCGCCGCTGGTCAGCGCCGCACCGTACCGGTCGAAGAAGTCGGTCAGCGCGTCGAGGTCCGTCGAAGCCGTCACGGGGCTTTCCATTACCGCGCCACGCTCTCGGCAAACCTGGTCAGCGAGGTGGGAGGCGTACCTCGATCTCCGCCCCGAGCTGGGCGCCCCCGGCGAGCTCGAGGTCGTCGCCGCTCCAGAACCGTCCCGGGTCGTACCAGTTGGGCCGGCGGCCGGCCGGCAGCAGCCCCATCGCCTCGTAGGTCACCGCCACCACCTCGGCGCAGTACGCGGTCTCCAGTGCCCGGTCGGGTACCGGCACCCCGGTACCCTCCTGACCGGACGGTCGGCGGCGGCGCAGGGTGGGCACCCGACCGCGCGCCCAACGCCAGGCGAGCAGGGCGGTGGACGGGAACGGAGTGCCGTCGAGGCGCGCCACGGTCCGCAGCACCGCCTCCTCCATCGCCGGGTCGGCCGGCGGTTCGAGCTGACGCAGCCAGGCCCGCTGGCCGTACCGGTTGGCCCAGACGCAGATCGCGTCCCGCAGGTCGTGCAGCTGCACGCCGCGCTGGTGGCTGCCGGTCCACAGGTCGGGCAGGGAACGGCCCAGCTCGGCGTGCCACATCAGCGGCGGCATGTCGTCGAGCACCACCGCCATGCCGACGTGGTTGACCGGGCTGTTGGTGGTGAGCTGGATGGCCCGATCGGGCGCGCTGCGCCCCCGGAACACCCACACGTCCCCGGTGCGGGTCAGCTCCACGGCCTCGTCCAGACTGATGCTCACAGAGGACTACCCTAAGCCGATGCGGCGACGGATGCGGTGGTGGAAGGTGCTCGGACTGGCCGGCCTCGCCGGCGTCGCGGCGACCGGGGTGGTCGTCGCGAGGGCGGAACGGCGGCGCCGGGCGTACACCCCGGAGGAGATCCGGGACCGCCTGCGCGAGCGGCACGCGCAGGCGACGCGGCGATCCTCCTGATTCGCCCGCAGGCTCACCGCTCGGTGCGGCGCACCGCGTCGTCCAGGGCCTCAGGGGTACGCCCGACCAGCGCGCTGCCGTCGTCCAGCAACAGGATCGGACGCTGGATCAGCTCCGGGTGCGCGACCATCGCGGCGATCCAGCGCGGCTCGGCGTCGTCGTCGCGGGGCCAGTCCGCCATGCCCAGGGCTGCCGCGGCCGGCTCGCCGGTGCGGCAGATGTCCCAGGCCCGGGCGTCCAGCCGGCGCAGCACCTCGGTCAGCTCGTCCGCGCTCGGCGGCTCGGTCAGGTACGCCCGCAGCCGATAGGGCACCCGCGCCTCGTCCAGCGTGGCCCGGGCGGTGGCGCACTTCGAGCACGACGGGTTGTGCCAGATCTCCATCCGCACATGCTGGCACACCACCTCGATCCTCCTGTGGATGGTCGGCGGCCACCGGGCCAGCACGTCGTTTCTAGGACGGCCCGATGGCAATCCCATTCTGGGAAACCCCGTTCGTCCTGTCTCCACCGTCGGCGCCGGTCGAAAGGCACAGGCACGTCGACCTGCATCTGCCGGCAGCCGACGGTCCGCGCCCCGCGGTCGTGCTGGTGCACGGCGTCCCCCTGCCACCCGGCGCGCCGGATCCGCGCGACTGGCTGCTCTACCGCGGCTACGGCGCGCTCCTGGCCGAGCAGGGCGTGCTGGCCGCCGTACCCGCCCTTCCCCTGCACAGCCCGGCCGAGCTGCCGGTCGCGGCCGGGCAGGTGCGCGAGGCCGTGGATCTGGTTCAGGCCGATCCCCGGGTGGACCCAGGACCGGCTGGTCCTGTGGTTCTTCTCCGGCGGCGGGCTGCTGCTGGCCGACTGGCTGCGCCGGCCGCCGGCCTGGCTGCGCGGTCTGGCGGCCACGTAGGTGGCCCGTGCCGGGCTGGACCGGCCGGAGATTCTCGGTCCCACCGAGGAGTTCCTCGCCGCCGCGGCCGCTCTGGGTTCGTCCGTGCGGCTGGTGGACGTACCAGAAGGTCGGCACGGCTTCGACGCCCTCGACGATACCGACCAGTCCCGGGACGCGGTACGCGCGGCCCGCGACGCCGTCCTCGACCTCCTGGCCGGCCGCTGACCATCCCCGGCCCGCCGCAGCCGGTGACGAACCGTGACGGGCGGGACGGCCCGACCTTATGTCACGGAGAGCAACCGAGACGCGGATCTGATGGGCGCGGGCTCAAGGCCCCGTAGCCGGTTGACCAGGTGTTACCCCTGCCGGCCGGACGGGCGGCAACTCCCCTGCTGCCCGCTTTGCTCTGCAGCCAGATACGCAGCACAGCACGGTGGGTGGCTGCTGCGTCCGTGGCTGCAGAGCAAAGCGAGGAGTGTGAACCTCCGTGGCCCGCCGCGGGATGTCACAGTACGTGAGGGCTCCTCTGGGAGGTTCTCCGTGATCCGGCCTGCCTGCGCGGTGCGGCCACCTCGGCGCCTACGGCGAGGAGGCGGGCTGCCTGCCGAGAGAGTCCCGGGGGTGGGTGGAACGTCATGGGTGCCTCCGCATGCCTTTGACACCCGTGACGTTCCACTGACGGGATGGATTGCCCGGATGTGAGGCCCGCACGATCGCCGGATGTCCGGTTTGTGGTGGCCTGCCGGGGCTGCCGGCGCGGAATGATGGCGGGGCTGCGGGCGTTGGACATGGTCGACCGCGTGGGACAGCCGCGTTGGTCACCGGCCCGGTCATCACGGGTCGTCGGCCGGGCGGAATGATCCGCCACCGGCCGTCGTTACATCCCCCGGACCCGCCGAGCAGGCCCCGCGCCGCCGGCCCG
>NZ_JBEYER010000113.1:0-21286 GCF_040634005.1 Micromonospora sp. NPDC007271 | reverse complement strand
CCATGTTCTCCGTGTTGATCCGGAAGTAGGCCTGCAACGGGATCTCCACGTGCACCGGCCCCGCCCGGGGCCGGACCGGCCAGCCCGCGCCTCCCAGCTCGGTGTGCATGGACCTGATTCCACTGCTCAGCGCGGCGGTCATCGCCGGGACCGCGACGCTTGATATCGAGCCATGTCGATTTATAGGCTGGCCTGGTCCCGCTCTACCCGTTCTCTCAGGGAGTGTGAGCAATGCGTCCACCCAAGGTGTCCCGGATCCTCGCCACCCTCGCCGCGGCGGCGCTGACAGCGCTCGGCGCCGTCACCGTCGACTCCGCTCCGGCCTCCGCCGCCATTCGCAACGTCTGCTACAACACCAGCCAGGCCGGGCCGTTCGCCGGGTACGCCAACCAGGCCGCCACCATCTGGAACAACGCCACGAACAACATCAACATGGCCCAGTGCGGCTCGAACCTGATGATCTACTACACCTACGGCGGCGGCTCGTACGCCGTCCGCAACAGCCTCGGCAACGGCTACGTGGTCATCGACTACTACCAGGCGCAGCAGTACTCCCCCTTGCGGATCATGACCCATGAGATCGGGCACATCCTCGGCCTGGCCGACAACTACAACGGCAACTGCGCCATCCTGATGTCCGGCGGCAGCGCCGGCACCAGCTGCACCAACCCGTACCCGAGCGCCGGCGAAGCCGCCACGGTCGACTCGTACTTCCGCTCCGCCCTGCGGAGCGCGACGACGGCCCAGGTCTTCACCGACAGCTGGCCGGCCCCCGCCACTGCGGGCGCCCTGCGCTGACTGCACCGGCCGGGGTCGGCCGACCGGCCCCGGCCCCGCCCCCGCCGTGAGAGGGTGAGCGCGTGGGGCTCGACAAGGAGATCGCGGCGCAGCTTGCCGAGGCGCGCCTGACGGAATGGCGGCGCCTCGGCTACGGCGAGTGGCGCGCGATGCTCGACGACAGGGAGACGCGCCCGGCCGTCGGTGCGGACGGCAAGCGGTACAACGTGGTCAGCTACGCCATTGACGACGGTGCGGGCCGGATTCGCCTGTGCGTCGCCGTGGACCACGGCGGCTGGTCGGCGTTGGTACCGCTGGTCCGCGACGAGATCACGGGTCCGAACGGCACGTCCGTCGCGTGACCCCCTCGTCGCGAAGGAGCGATCATGTCCGCACCGCCCCCGGTCGATGGCCCATCGGGCACCAGGCGTTGCCTACTCCGGCAGGGCCACGGCGTGCCGGCCCGGCCATCCGTCCCAACCGGGCGAAAGCCCGGAAACATCAGCAGGTGAGGGCTTGCCCTCGTTAGTCTTCACCTCTGGGTGGCCGGCCGGTCGCCAGGCGCGTCCGACGGACGATCAGGAGACCGAGCGTGGCACGGCGGCATGACGGTCAACGAGCGGCGACTCTGCCGGTCGGTCCGTCATGACCGCCCTGTCCGGCGACGAGCCGGTCGGTCAGCTGGAACTGGTGCATGCCTTCACCGGGCCGATGCCGACCGGTGTGACCGTCTCCCACACCGGCCGGATCTTCGTCAACTTTCCCAAGTGGGGCGATGACGTGCGCGCCACGGTGGTCGAGCTGCGCGAGGGCCACGAGGTGCCGTTTCCCGACCCGGCGTGGAACAGCGCGTCGGGCAACGACGACGCGGGCGCGTTCGTGTCGGTGCAGAACATCGTGGTCGACCCGGCCGACCGCCTGTGGGTCGTGGACGCCGCCAGCCCGATGTTCCAGCCGACGCAGCCGGGCGGGCCGAAGCTGGTTCGCATCGACCTGGACGGCAACGACGTCGGCCAGGTGATCGTCTTCCCCACGGACGTGGCACTGCCGTCGACGTACCTCAACGACGTACGGTTCGACCTGCGCCGCGGTGCCGCCGGAATCGCCTACCTCACCGACTCGTCGGACTCCGGTCCGAACGGGATCATCGTGGTGGACCTGGCCACCGGCGCGTCCTGGCGGCGGCTGCACGACCATCCCAGCACCAGGGCCGAGCCCTTACCGAGCTACCGGCCGGTCGTGGAGGGCCGGCCGTTCCGGCAACGGCCGGCGGACGGGCCGCCGAGGCCGGTGGCGATGGGCTCGGACGGGATCGCCATCTCCGCGGACGGCGCCCGGCTCTACTACTGCCCACTCGCCTCCCGCCGCTGGTACAGCGTCGCCACCGACGCGTTGGCCGACCCCACCGTCGGGGAGGCGGACGTGGCCGCCACGGTGGTGGACGAGGGCGACAAGGGCGGCGGCTCCGACGGCCTGGAGAGCGACGACGCGGGGCGGTTCTACCTCACCTCCTACGAGCACAACGCCGTGCTGCGCCGCACGCCGGACGGCGAATTCGAGACGCTGGTGCACGATCCCCGGCTGCTGTGGCCCGACACCCTGTTCATCGCCACCGACGGACACCTCTACCTCATCGCGAACCAGCTGCACAGGCAGCCCGCGTACCAGCGCGGCCAGGATCTCCGGCACCGGCCGTACGCGCTCTTCCGCACCCGCATCGACGCCGGCCCGGTGCTGCTCCGCCCCTGACACCGCGGGCCGAAAGTCGCTTGCCTCACCCAGGTGGCCTCGGCGAGGGTGGACGCATGACGTTCTGACGGACAACTTCCGTGCCCTGATGCCCGCGGCGCCGGCCTGTGCCGTGATGCCGTCCGCGGCCCGCCGCGCCCGCCGGTGAAGCGGGCGAGCCCATTCCCTCAGCGAGAAGTGAGCGTCTTTGTCCCAGCAGCACGTCCGGCGGGAGTCCCTGCCGCAGTCCAGCCCGGCCACCCTCACCGTCTTCGCCTCCCCCACGAGCTGGATCGAGTCCGAGGCCCTCGCGCAGTGCCACCAGGTGGCCGCCCTCGACGGCATGGTCCACGTCGCCGCCATGCCGGACCTGCACCCCGGCAAGGGCGCCCCCATCGGGGCCGCCATGGCGTCGACCGTCCTCTACCCGTTCCTGGTGGGCTCGGACATCGGGTGCGGCATCGCCGTGTTCCCGATCAAGCTCAAGCGCGCCGTACCGGAGAAGCTCGCCGCCCGGTTCCCCGACCTCGACCGCCCCCTGGACCCTGAGCGGGACGCCGACGATCCGGCGTGGGCCGTCGTGGCGGGCGAGGTGCCCGCCGGTCACCTCGACGGACTCGGCACGGTCGGCCGGGGCAACCACTTCGTCGAGCTGTCCCGGATCGGGACCATCCTCGATCCCGGCCACGCGAGCCGGCTCGGGCTCGACACCGGCGACCTGGTGCTCATCGTCCACAGCGGCTCCCGAGGGCTGGGTGAGCGCATCCTGCGGGCGCACACCGAGGTCCACGGTGCCGGCCCGGCCCCCGATGCCGCCGCCTACCTGGCGATGCACGACGCCGCCGTACGCTGGGGTTCGCTCAACCGGCGGCTGCTGGCCGCGCGGGTCGCCCACGCCCTCGGGGGCCGGTCCACCGAACCGATCGTCGACCAGTGCCACAACCTGGTCGAGATCCGCGACGGTGCCTACCTGCACCGCAAGGGCGCGGCGCCGGGCGACGGCCGTGACGTGCTCGTCGCCGGCACGCGCGGCACCCCGTCCTACCTGGTGGCCGCCCACGCCGGCCCGGAGGCCAACCACTCCGTCGCGCACGGCGCGGGCCGCAAGATGTCCCGCGCCGACGCCCTGCGACGGGGCCGGGCCAAGCACACCGTCGAGGAACTGCGCCGCACCCCGGTGGGGTCGCTGGTGGTGTGCGGCGACCGCCAGTTGCTCTTCGAGGAGGCACCGACGGCGTACAAACGGATCGAGCAGGTGATCGACGACCTCGTCCACCACGGCCTGGCCACGCCCGTGGCCACCACGGTCCCCCTGGTCACCTACAAGACGCCGGACGTCGGGCCCGCGCCCCGGGCGGACCGCCGGAAGCGAGGCCGACGATGAGCCTCCACCTGTTCATGTCCGCCGGGCGCGGCCCCCGCGAGTGCGCCTGGGCGCTGGCCCGGCTGCTGCGCCGGCTGGAAGCCGACGCCGCCCGGCGCGGTCTGGCGACCCGCCGGGTCCAGATCGTGCCCGGGGACCGGCCCGACGCCTACCGATCGGTCCTGCTGCACCTCTCCGGGGCGGGCGCCGAGGCGTTCGCCGCCTCGTGGACCGGCACCCTGTGCTGGCAGGCCCCCAGCCCGTACCGGGCGGGCACCGGCCGGAAGAACTGGTACGTCATCGCCCGACCGTGCCCGGTCGACGCACCGGCCACGACGTTCGCGGAAGCGGATGTCGACACCGTCGCCTGCCGTGCCGGCGGCCCCGGCGGCCAGCACCGGAACAAGGCCAGCACGGCGGTACGGGCGATCCACCGTCCCTCGGGCATCGTCGTCGTGGTCGACACCGAGCGGCAGTTCAGTCTCAACCGCCGCATCGCCATGCGACTGCTCCGGCAGCGCATCGAGGACGGCGACGAGGCGGCGCGGCGTGCCGTCACCACCGCCCGTTGGCACATCCACGACGAGATCGTCCGAGGCGACCCCGTCCGGGTCGAGCGGCCGGATCCGTCGGGACGGGGCGTGGTGCCGCAGCGGGC
The DNA here is from genome assembly GCF_040634005.1 of Micromonospora sp. NPDC007271. Classification (NCBI taxonomy): domain Bacteria; kingdom Bacillati; phylum Actinomycetota; class Actinomycetes; order Micromonosporales; family Micromonosporaceae; genus Micromonospora; species Micromonospora sp. NPDC007271. The sequence continues at coordinate 16,760 of NZ_JBEYER010000113.1, read as the reverse complement.
CCGCCGGCGACGAACCACCGGCCGCGTTCGGTCGGCGGACTGACCGCAGACAGCGGGGGCGCGGTCGCGGGCACCGCTGTCGCTTCCCGGTGCAGGGACTGTCCGGCCGGCATAATGCCAGTTAGCCGCCCGGCGAAGCGGAAGGATGGCCGATGAGGTTGGGCCTGCACTACTGGAACTTCTCCACCCCGGCCCGCCCGGCGGAGCTGGCCCCGACGCTGGCGGAAACCGCCCGGATCGCGGAGCAGGCCGGGGTTGCCGCGTTCACGGTCATGGACCACTACTTCCAGATGGAGTTCACGACGTCGGCCGAGGAGCCGATGCTCGAGGCATACACGACGCTGGGCTACGTGGCCGCGAAGACCGAACGGATGACGCTGGGGGTCCTCGTCACCGGGGTGATGTACCGCTATCCGGGCCTCCTCGCCAAGATTGTCACCACTCTCGACGTGCTCTCCGGCGGGCGGGCCCGGCTCGGTATCGGCGCGTCGTGGTACGACCGTGAGCAGCGCGGCCTCGGCGTGCCGGTCGTCCCGGTCGGCGAACGCTTCGAGCGGCTCGAGGAGACGTTGCGGATCTGCCGACAGATGTGGAGCGGCGACAACGGCCGGTTCGACGGCCGCCACTACCAACTCGCCGAGACGCTGAACGTGCCGCCGCCGATCAGCCGACCGCACCCCCCGATCATGATCGGTGGCGGCGGCGAACGGAAGACCCTGCGGCTGGTGGCCCGCTACGCCGACGCATGCAACCTGTTCGGCAACAGCCCGGCCGAGGTCGCGCACAAGCTCGACGTCCTGCGGGGGCACTGCGCGGCCGAAGGCCGCGACTACGACAGCATCGAGAAGACCGTGCTCGTCATGCGGCCACCCCTGGCCGACGTCGACGCGTACGTGGCCGAGGTGGCCGAGTACGCGGCGCTCGGCGTGGCCGAGGTGCAGACGATGCCCGACCGCCACCCGGTCGACTTCGCGCAGCAGCTCGTCGAGCAGCAGGTCGTGGCGCGGCTGGCCGAACTCGCCTGATCGGGCGTCAACAGGCGCCGGCGCCGGTCTCCCAGTTCAGCTTGCCGCTGCCGAACGGCACCACCCCGGGCTTGAGCGTCTGCGGGATGCTCCAGTTGCCGGCCACCACGTACCAGGAGTCACCGCACTTGCCGGGGAAGACAAGCCGCATGGTCCAGGTCGGCGCGGACCGGTCGAGGTAGTGCACTTCGGAGCGGTACAGCTTCGCGCCGCCGTCCGGGGTGCGACTGTAGGTGGCCCAGAAGACCCGGATCCGCTCGCCCGGGCAGAGCTGGTTGGTCGACTCGCCGTCGGTCCGGGCCGCGACCTTCGCCACCCCGTAGGTGACGACCTGGACCACGTCCACCACGCCGGCCGGGGTGCAGCTCGGTTTGGGGGTCCTGGTGGCCGTGGGTGGTCGCCGGGTGGGTGCCGCGGTCGACCGGGCCGGCGCGGGCCGCCGGATCGGGGTGGCCGTGCGGGAGGCCGTGGGTCCGGCCACCGGGGTCGCCGTGGGGCTCGTCGCCTGGGTGGGGATCGGGGCAGCGCTCGGGGAGCCGCCGCCGGCGGTGGTTGGTAACGAGGTCGGCACGGCGGCGGGCCGGGCCGCCGGGTGCTCCGGATCGGGCCCGGTCGCGATGATCGCGACGAGCGGCACCACGAGCGCCGCGGCAAGCCCGGCCGCCGGTAGCAGCCAGCGCCGCCGGGGCCGGCCGGCCTCGGGTACGTCGGTGGGGTGCTGCGGCTCGGACATGCGGGCTCCGGAAGGGGTGGGGCGAGAATCGCCAGGGTGCGTGGATCCTACTGGCGGGCCGGCCGTCACTGCCGGGGGCCCGGCCTCGGCTGTCCGTCCCTGCGGTCGATCCGTAGTTCCCGCTCCAGTTCGGTCACCAGCGTGCGCAGATCGTCCAGCCGCTGGCTGATCATGATCCGGTCGACGTGGTCCGGCACGCCGTCACGGTCCTCGTCGACCGCCATCCGCTCGGTCATCTCCAGCCGGCGGGCCTCCTCCATGGAGTTGACGATCACCGCGATCAGGATGTTCAGCAGCAGGTTGGCGGTGATGAGCACGTAGCTGACGTAGTAGACGAGGGTCCACGGTGACAGCGCCATGCCCTGCTCGATCAGGTCCGGCAGCGTCTCCAGGGAGAGCAGCACGAACAGGGTCAGCACGGCTCTGCCGATGGTGCCGTAGTCTTCGGGATACGATTCCGCGAAGATGAGCCACCCGGCCATGCCGTACACGTACAGGGTCACCAGGGCGAGGGCGAGGAATCCGCCGACGCCGGGAAGGCTGCGCAGCAGGGCCACCACGATGGTGCGCAGCCCGGGTGAGAAGCGCACCAGGCGCAGCACCCGGGCGATGCGGATCACCCGCAGGGCGGGCGACTCGCCGTGCAGGCCGGGGACGAACGCCGCGGCGATCACGACGAAGTCGAAGACGTTCCACCCCTGCCGGAAGAAGTCCTGCGGCCGACGGCCGTATGCCAGCACCCGAATCGCGATCTCGATGACGAACACCGTACGGAAGAACCACTCCAGCACCCGCAGCAGCGTCCCGAGCGACCCGGGGTGCGGGTAGGTCTCGACGCCGAGCACCAGCGCGTTCGCGCCGATCATGACGACGATCGCCACCTCGAACCCGCGTGAATCCATGATGCCGAAACACCGTCGGGCCAGGCGCGCCCGCCGGGACGCAGACCCGGCTGGGACGATTCGCTGGCGCGGCACCGGCCGCCCGCTCACCTTTCCATCCTCGCCGCAGCCGTACCGGTGGTGACCGCGCCGGAGGCGGTCGTCGTGACGGACCACGGGCGCTTGTTGGACGCGGACAGCGCCTCGGAAGCGGTCAGCGAGCGACGTGCCACGGCATCGACGGGCGGGTGCGGCGGGTTGATCACCCGGCCAGCCTACGGGTGCGCGGACCCGCACGACTCGCCCCGCTACGGCTCGATCAGACCGGCGCGGATGGTCGACGTCGACCGACACCGAACCGGGCAGGAGGACCGCGTGAGAATCGAACCACCGGTTGCCGGGCATCGGCGTCCGCTACGCCGCGGCCACCGTCGGCCGTCAGCGTCCCGGCGTCATCTGCCACGTCACCGGCCGCCGCGACCTCGTCCTCCACCCCGGCGACACCGTCGTCGCCGTGGGCGGCCAGGAGGCCATCGACGCGCTGGCCGACATCCTCACCCCCGAACACCACCACCCGTCCAGGCGCCGCCAGGCAACCACCCCGACGCCGCCCCGATCGAGGGTGGTGGCGCTGACCCCGAATCAGAGGTCCCGCACGTGGAGCAGGGAACGCAGCTTCAGCCTCCGGCGCAACTGGTGGCTGCCCAACGCGTCGACCACCGTGGCGGCCCCCAACCATGTCGCGTGTGCGCCCTCGGTGAGGGCGAGGACGCCGAGCGCCTGGCCGCCGGTGTCGATCCAGTCGTCGACGAGGACGACCCGGTCGCTCGGGTCCAGCAGGGTCCTGCGGAAGCCGAGCCGGAGATGCCGGTCCCGGTAGTCCGGCGGCGTGGTGCGGTGCAACCATGCGTCGCTGTCGCAGCTCGGTGTCCGGTCCTTGCGCACCTCGACGAAGCCGACGCCCAACGCCAGCGCGACCAGCGGCCCCAGCAGGGACCCCCGGGATTCGACGCCCAGCACGACGGTTGGCCGTTCTGCCTCGACCAGGCCGGCGAGAGCCGGCCCCAGGTCCCGCAGCAGGTCGGGCGCCCGCCACCACCCCGTCGCGTCGGCGTACGCATGGTCGTCGGGCCGATCGCCACGCCACGTGAACGCCTTGCGCAGGCGTTCGCGCACATCGTCCCGCAGGTCCACCTGGGCGATGGTAACCGCACGCGGCCGCCGATCGGTCGACCGCCACTGACTGGTCGGACAGTCATCGTGCCAGGTGGACGACTCCTTCCTTGCCGTACGACTCGCCGGATCCCGGGCCGGCGCTGGTTCCGCCCGTCGGCCGACCTGCGTCCCGTACGGGTCCTCGCCCTCGCCGCGCAGCAGCGGCACGTCGTACCCCGACAGATCCGGCCGCGGCACTGGTGGCGGGCGGTATTCGCTACGTGCTCCATTCGCCCCAGTCCCACGAGCTGCGGTGCCCGGCATTCGTCACCTGCTGTATCCGCCCGGCCTGGCTCATCATCTCCTGGTGACCCTTCTCGAGACGGTTGTGGCTGGCGAGGCCACGCTTGGCACCCCGGCGACCCGATCAGCGGCAGGTTCATTCGTGCGGTCCCAGCAGCTGCCCGGCACCCTGTGCAGGGGCTGCGTGCGGCGCCCCGGTGTGCCAGAGTGACCCGGTGAGCGTCGCGAGTCGCGCTGCGGAGGCGTGGAACGAGGAGTACAGGCGCGGTCGTTACACCGATGAACCGCCTGTTGATTTCGTTGACGACATCCTGCTGGTTGCCCGGCGCGAGGGCATTTCCACGGGCCTCTACATCGGGTGCGGCAACGGCAGGAATCTGCTACCGCTCAGCGACGGTGGCCTGGATCTTCTCGGCCTTGACGTGTCGGATGAAGCCATCCACCAGCTGGCGCAGGCGCGCCCGGACCGAGCAGCCCGTCTGGTCCATGGCGATCTCGAAGCGTTGCCCCCCGGGCGTCGGTGGCCGCTTGTCGTCGGGATCCAGGTGTTTCAACACGGCGACCGGCGTGCGGCGCATGAACATGTTCGTGCAGCCCAGGAGCGGGTTGAGCCCGGTGGGCTGCTGTGTGTGCGGGTCAATGCGGTGGGAACTGACGTGTGGCCGGCGCATGAAGTCGTCGAGCGCACTCCGGACGGTAGCTTCTCCGTCCGCTACACAGCTGGCCCGAAGAACGGAATGACAATCCACTTTTTCAGCTCGGCGGAACTGGGCACCATGTTCACGGGATGGGATGCCCTGCTTGCGCTGCGGACGCACCGGACCGAACGAACCCCGCCCGGCGTTGGCCAGTGGACCCAATGGGAAGCCATCTGGCGCCGGCCGCGACATTGAGTCTGCAAGAGCCGTCGGCCGCGGAGCCCAGAGTCGCGGCTCTCGCGTGCTTGTTCCCGCGTTGAGTGCGACGCGGACGTGGAACGGCTCGGCTCGCAGGTTGCCCAGAGCCTCGTGTTCCATCCGCTCGGCGGTGCCGGTGTGCAGGCAGCGTGCGGCATCGTGTGCGGCGTGGGGCCACCTCGGGCAGAGATCCGCGACAACGGATGCACCGAGCGGGGATCCGGCGCGTCAGCCGGTGAGCAGCAGACGCAGGCCGGTGAGGGTGGCCAGCAGCGGTTCCGCGGGCATCGTGACAGAGCGTCCCGTCAACGCGGCCAGGCGCGCGGCGGCTCCCGGAGACGCCGCGCCGCCACCGGTGATCAGGAGCCGCCGCCGGGCGCTGACGCCGCGGACGTTCATGCCCCGCACGCATCGGGCGATCGCCGGGATCTGGTCGACCGGATCTTCCCCTTCGACCCGCTCGGCGGCGGCGACACTCCGGTCGACGATGCGGGCCACCTCTGTCCGGCCGTATCCCAGATCCACGGCGACCAGATCGTCGTGCCCCGGGTCGGGTCGGCACGCCAAGGCGGCGGCCAGTGGCTCCTCGACTGCGACGACACGTTCGCCGATGGCTCGACGGACCGCGGCGACCAGCACGTTCTTCTGCCGTAGCGTCGCGGTCGCGGGCACCCCGACGAGCACCGGACAAGCGCTGCCGTACGGCTGCCCGAGGTCGGCCAGCAGCTTCCGTAACAGGTGTACGCAGGCGTGGAAGTCCCGCACCACCCCGTCCCGCATGGGCCGGATCAGTGTGCCGTCGTCGGCCGCCGCGTCCAGCGCGGCGCGACCCACGGCGCACCGGCCGTCGGGACGTCGGGCGAGGACGGCGGGTTCACTGATCACCGTGCCCGTCGCGGGCGTCCACATCCGGACCGTCGAGGTGCCCAGGTCCAGGGCGAGGCACTGCCGCACGCCGGGACGGGCGTACGCACCGACCGCCAGCATGCTCACCGCCTCCGCGAGGACCGGGACCGGGTGCGGGGTGTCCGCCGCGACGGTGAGCAGATCCCACCACTGGGCGCGACGGGACCGGGTTGATGACGAGACATCGGCATGGTGCTCCCAGGCCAGGGGCAGTGCCGGGTACGGCACCGCGGAGCGGACGGGTTCAGGCGGCGATCGCCGAACGAGGCGGAGCCCGATCCGCCGACCACTCCGGCACACAGCCGGGAACCGCACGCCTGCTCAACCGGAACACGATGCACAGCCCGATCGCCCGGGCGGTGGCCCACACCACGAGCAGCACGGCCAGCAGGGCCAGCACCGGCAGCGGGCACCGCTCGCCGAGGCGGCGGATGCGGTGCCCGTCATGCATGCGGGACACCATAGCCCGCACATCGAACACCGGCTACGACTCGTCGAACTGAGAAGGGACCGCGAGGCGCCTGCCGGCCCCGCGCCAGCCGGATCCACGGTGCAGCCGCTCCGCCGTCGCCTCGTCCAGCGCGGTCTGGCCGCCCTCGTATGCCGGGGCGGAAACGGGGTATGCCGCGAGGTCCGGCGGGCGGCGAGAGCCGCCGAGGCGGCGGGCATGGTCATGAGGAGCGGCGCGGATGAGGGGCTTTCCCGCACGTACGCCGTGCGCCGGAGGGCGCGCGCGGCGCGGTCGCGGCCACCGCACCGCCACGACGTCCGACCGGCACCGGCCCCTGACGCGGCTGACCGTGGCCAGCCTGGCGGCACACGTGGTCTTCGAACTGGGCGCGGGCGTCGGCATGCCCCTCGCCTCCCTCGTCGGCCCGTACGCCGCCACGGGTTTCTGGACGCTCGTCACCGGCGGCGTCTGGGGTGCGACCAGTCGCGATGCCTCCGCCGACAAGGTGTTGGCCACGGCGAACGGCTTCGGCCTCGCGGCCGTATCGGCTCATCTGCTGGGATGGCCGACTCGTCGTACCCGAGCAGGGCTGCCCTGGTTGGAGGACTGCGAGGGGCTGGGGCCCGAACTGATGCCCTTCTACAACCCGATCCTCTACTGCTCCGGGGTGGCGGGCCTGCTGGCCATCGCCAGGGAGAACCGTCGCGCCCCCTGGTACGTGCCGACGGCCATGCTCGGCCTCGTGCCGGCACTCATCGCCTTCCAGCACTGGGAGCACCGCCGGCTGCTCGGGCAGGCACAGACCCGCCCGGCATGGTGGAACCGGCGGCTGCGTCGCCTGACCCCCGCATCCTGAGGTGACGCTCGCAGTGCCGTGCTCGCCGGCCTGAGCCCTCGGATCGCCGGTTGACCCTTGCCGAGTCAAGGGGTTGACATCCGACGATCTATATTGTTAGCTCAGGGCAACTGCACTGCGATTGCAGAAGGCCTCCCGGCTCGGGGAGGCGCTGAGTTGGCAACGAACCTCGAATCACTCTGACTCCCACCCGACACCATTTGCCATGGCAATGGCGTGCTGTCATCCACCAGCCCTGAGCTGGGGACAACCTCCCAGATAAGCCGCTTCTCCGTCCGCCCGTCTGCGCCGGTTAATCGTCCGGCGAGATTCCTGGCGACCATTTTGCGCGCCATTTTCCCAACTCGGTGATCCGATGGCCCGTGCTGTTTGTCAGCCATGTCGAGAGGGAGCTGCCATGTGCGAAACCGACCACCTTTCATCCTCCGGCTACAACCGGCGAGACCTGCTGCAGATGCTCGGTGTCGCCGGCGCGGGTCTGGCGGTGGCGCCCGCCCTGGCAGCCGATCCCGCGATGGCCGCCGCCTCGGACCTCGCGCTCGATCCGAAGACGGTGCCCACGGACTTCGCCAACTACGAGCCGCCGACCAATCTGGCGGTCGACTCGCAGGCCAAGGACGCGGCGATCTCGTGGATCGACCGCGAGGCCGACGGCATCATCGGTCTCAACGACCGGATCTGGGAGTTCGCCGAGCCGTCGCTCGCGGAGTGGAACTCCTCGTGGGCCGAGGCCCAATACCTGCGGGCCAACGGCTTCACGATCGAGTGGGGAGCTGGTGGCATGCCCACCGCCTTCGTCGCCACGTTCAGTCGCGGCACCGGCAAGCCGGTGATCGGCTTCAGCGGCGAGTACGACGCGCTGCCGGGGCTGTCGCAGGAGAAGGGCAATCCGGAGCACTCTCCCCTGGTCTACCACCACGACCCGTACGCGCCGACGTACGGGTTCGGGCACGGGTGCGGGCACAACGCCCTCGGGGCGGCGGCGGCCGGTGCGGCTGCGGCGACAGCCGCGGCCATGCGGGCCCGCAACCTCGACGGCACGATCAGGTTCTTCGGGTCCACCGCGGAGGAGCAACTGGTCGGCAAGTCCGTGGCGGTGAAGGCGGGGGTCTACAAGGGCCTGGACGCGTTCGTCGACTGGCACCCGAGCACCAGCAACAGCACCGGTTGGGGCTCGAGCAACGCGATGTACAGCATCGCCTTCCACTTCCTGGGCACCGACGGCCACGGCGGTTCGCCCTTGGGGACGAGGTCGACCCAGGACGCCGTCAGCGCGATGTCGATGCTGACCGAGTTCCTTCGGGAGAGCGACGCGGCGCACACCGCCCGGATGCACCACGCGATCCGGCAGACCGGCCAGGCACCGAACGTCTTCCCCACCCTGTCGAGCATCTGGTACTACGCCCGCGAGGGCAGCCCGGCCCGCGCCAAGGTCCTGATGGACAAGATCATCAAGTGCGCGGAAGCCGCCGCCATGGCCACCAACACCAGGCTGGAGCACCGCATCATGGGCGGTGTCTGGAACGTGCTCGGCAACAAGCGCGGCGCCGAACTGATGCACGCCAACATGACGCAGATCGGCGCCCCGTCGTTCTCGGAGGCGGACCAGAAGTTCGGTAAGGCGTTGCAGAAGTCGAACGGGTCCGCGCAGACCGGCTTCTCCGACAAGATCAGCACCCTCCAGCCCCCGGCGCCGGTCTTCATGGGCGGCGGCTCCACCGACGTCGCCGACATCAGCTGGCAGGTGCCCACCATCTCGATGGGCAGCGCCCACCAGCCGAGCGGTACCAAGAACCACTCCTGGCACCACACGGCCACCGGCGCCGCGCACGCCGGGCACGTGGCGATGCTGGTCGCCGCCAAGTACCTCGCGGCCACCACCATCGACCTGCTCACCCAGCCGCAGATCGTGGCGGAGATGAAGGACGAGTTCGCCCGTCGCACCGAAAAGCTCAAGTGGACGAGCATGCTCCCCGACGACTACCAGCTGCCGCTGTACGAACCGCCTGCGTGGTTCCTGCGGCGTACCCGGCAGTCGTGGCCTCCGAAGGGTGTCCAGTGGCCGCCCCGCCGGATCGTCTCGACCGAGACCGCGCCGGACCTCGGCCCGGCGCTGCCGCCGTCGAACCTGCCGCCGCTGGAGTAGCCACCGTCGGGACCTCGACGCGAACGCGCGTGGCGAGTCGCGCCCGCAGCGACCGGGCACCGTCGTCGACGGACCAGCGGCGAAATACCTGCCGGCCCCGCCCCCGAGCCCGGGGACGGGGCCGGCCTCACCCTGAGTGGCCGGCGACGGCCCGGGGAGCGGACGGACCCCGCCGGCCTCGAACACTGTCAGGACCGTGGACACACGGGGTAGGCATCCTAGGAGGATAGTCTTCTAGGGAGGAGTCGGTCGGGCCGACGGAGCGACGGCAGCCGCCCGCTGGTTGACCAGCGGAGACCGGGCTCTCGGCCGGTGTGGGGGAAGTCGGCTCGACCGATCTCCGGCGGGTACCCTCGGGGACTGCTGCCGCCGCACCAGCGCCGATGTCGTCACCGATCGGCTCCGGCCGACGCCGGTCGACCACGCCGTCAGCACGCATCGTCCGCCGGACCTGGAGAAGCCACCGGGTGAGCCCCCAGATCACGTTGTTGTTCGTGCTCGCCGCCGTCGCGGTCATCGTTCTCGTGCGCTGGGTGGCGTCGCGGACAGGCCTGCCGGCGGCGGCGCTCCTGCCGCTCATCGGCATCGCGTACGCGCTGCTCCCCGGGCCCAACATCAGCCTTGACCCGAACATCGTCCTGACGGTCGTGCTGCCGCCGCTGCTCTACAGCGCAGCGCTGGACTCCTCACTGCTCGGCATCCGGCGGAACCTGCGCATCGTGGTCAGTCTCTCCGTGGTGCTGGTGCTGCTCACCGCCCTGCTGGTGGGAGTCGGCTTCCACCTGTTCGTCGCCGGGGCGACGCTGGCCGCCGGGATCGCGATCGGCGCCGCGATCGCGCCACCCGACCCGGTGGCCGCGCTGGCGGTGGGCCGCCGGGTCAACCTGCCGCCGAAGCTGGTCACGATCATCCAGGGCGAGGGGCTGCTGAACGATGCCACCGCGCTGACCATCCTCAAGGTCGCCGTCGCCGCCGCCGTGGGCGGCGGCTTCTCGTTCCCGTCCGCTGTCGGCCAGTTCGTGCTGGCAGCGGTGGGCGGGGTCGCGGTGGGCGCGGTCGTCGCGTGGGCCGTACGGCTGGCTCGACCGCTCACCGCGGATCCGTTGCTCTCCAACGCCATCTCGCTGGCGACGCCGTTCGTGGCCTACCTGTTGGGCGAGGAACTGCACGTCTCCGGCGTGCTCGCCGTGGTGATCGCCGGGTTGATCGTCGGCCACCACACGCCGCGGCTCGCCTCCGGCGCGACCCGGCTGCAGACCAGCGCGGTGTGGCGGCTGGTCGACTTCCTCCTGGAAGGCTTCGTCTTCCTGCTGATTGGCCAGCAGTTTCCCACCGTCGTCCGGGGCCTGCACCAGTACGACACCTCCACCGTCGTCATCGCGGTCGCCGTATCGGTTGGCGTGGTGCTGCTCCTGCGCCCCGCGTGGCTGGTGCTGACCCAGCTGCTCCCCCGATCGCTGCACACCCAGCTGGGCGGCACCTCCGACGAGGACGACACCGACGAGCCCAGCGAGGCCGGACAGGCCGCGCGGACGGACCGCCTCGCCCGGCGGCTCACCGGCCGCGAAGTGGTGGCGCTGAGCTGGTCCGGAACCCGCGGCGTCATCAGCCTGGCCGCGATCTTCACCCTGCCCCTGACCACCGACCGGGACGCGCCCTTTCCCGACCGCAACCTCCTGCTGTTCTGCACGTTCGTGGTCGTTCTCGTGACCCTCGTCGGGCAGGGCCTGACGTTCGCGCCGCTCGTGCGGGCGCTGGGCCTCCGCGCCGACGAGACCGACCAGGCCCGGGTCCGCAACGAGGCCCGGTCCGCGGCCGTCGAGGCCGCCCTGGCCCGCCTCGACGAGGTCGCCGCCGACGAGCCGGGCCACGCCGGGGCCGTCGACACCATTCGCAGGCAGTTGTTGACCCGCCTGGCCCGCTACCGCGTCCGGCTCGACCTGCTGCAGAGCGCCGAGTCGGCCGAGGTGCCCACCTCACCCGAGTACGAGGCGGCACTGCGCATCCGGCGGGCCGCGATCGAGGCCCAACGCGAGGAACTGCTGCGCTGGCGCGACGCCGGCCGGCTGCCCGACGAAGGGCTCCGCGTCCTGGAGCGCGAACTCGACCACGAGGAACTGCTCCTCCCGAAGCGTCGGCCCCGCTGACCGACTGCATCTCCTCCCCAGGGAGGAGCCGGCACTCCGACCGCCGGCCGCGACCGGGGCTTCCGGTCGGGCGCACCCGGGGGACGCGTTCACCAGCATCTACAGGTATGACAACCACCCTGCGCCGGGCGGCACACTGGCACCGCCCCATGATGGTCTTCGTCTCGGCGATGGCGGTACTCGCCGCCATCGCCGCGGTCGGCATCCTCGCCGACTCGCGCGTCCTCACCGGCGTGCCGATCTGGCTCAAGCCGTTCAAGTTCGCCGTGTCCCTCGCGCTGTACGGCATCACCCTCGCCTGGATGCTCTCGCTGCTGCCCCGGCGTAGCCGGATCGCGGAGTGGGCGGTCACGGTCGTCGTCGCGATGTCGGTGGTGGAGATGGTGGTGATCGTCGGGCAGGTGCTGCGCGGCACGACCAGCCACTTCAACGCCACCACGCCGCTGAACGCGGCCCTGTTCCAGCTGATGGGTACGGCGATCATGGTGCTGTTCGCCGCGCACCTCGTCCTCGGGATCGTGGTGCTGCGTCAGCCGATCGCCGACCGGGTCGGCAGGTACGCGGTCGGGCTGGGGCTCGGCCTGACGCTGCTCGGCATGTTGGCGGCGGTACCGATGGTGCTGCCCAGCCAGGACCCGGGCATCGAGGGGATCGCCGGGGCACACAGTGTCGGTGTGCCCGACGGCGGACCCGGGCTGCCGCTGGTCGGTTGGAGCACCACCGGCGGGGACCTGCGGATCGGGCACTTCGTGGGACTGCACGCGTTGCAGGCGCTGCCGATCCTGGCGATCCTGCTGAACCGGTTCCTCGGGGGGCGGCTGGACGAGCCCGCCCGGGTGCGGCTGCTGGTGGTCGCGGGCGGCGCGTACGGCGTACTCACGATGCTGCTCACCTGGCAGGCGCTGCGCGGACAGCCGCTGCTGCGGCCGGACGCCCTCACGCTGGCCGCCGGGGTCGCCCTGCTGGTCGCGGCTGGGGCCGCCGCCGGCCTGGTCCTGGCCCGCCAGCGCCGACCCGAACTGGCGCCGGCCGCATGACCGCCGCCCTGTTCACCCTGACGTTCGCGGTGGCCGCGCCCTTCTGGGCGCTGATGATCCTGCTGCCGCGCTGGGTCTGGACGGCCCGGATAGTCCAGTCGCCCCTGATCGTGCTGCCGACCCTGGTGATCTACGCGATCCTGATCATCCCGGCCCTCGGCGACGCGCTGCCGGTCGTGCTGTCGCCGGCCCTGGACGGCGTACGCGAACTGCTCGGGACCGCGACCGGTGCGGCGGCGGCCTGGGCGCACATGGTCGCGTTCGATCTGTTCGTGGGCCGGTGGGCGTGGCTCGACAGCCGGGACCGGGGCGTGCCGGCGCTGGCCATGGCCCCGGTACTCGTCCTGATGATCCTGCTCGGGCCGCTCGGCCTGGCCGCCTACCTCACAATCCGGACCCGGTCGGCGCGGCCCACGGTCGCTCGTGCCCCCGAACCACAGCACCTAGGCTGATCGACATGGGGTGGGTGCAACGGCTGTTCGACGAGCGTGACAAGTTGGCACGGATGGTGCTGCTCGACCTCAGCGGCATCGGCTACCTGGTCGTCGGCACCCAGGCTGGACGGACGCCGACCGCCACCCAGTGGGTCCTCGCGGTGGTCGCCTTCGCCGTCGCGCTGCTGTTGCACCGCCGGCCCGTGGTGAACCTGGTGGGGCAGGCCGCCCTGCTGGCGGTCGCGCTCCACACCATCCACGACACCACGATCAACCAGGTCGGTGCCAGCTGGGCGTTGCTCGAGGTCGCCATGTGCGCGAGCCGGCCACGGACCATCTGGCTGGCCGCCGGACTGCTGGCCGCCGTCGACCTGACCAATTCGATCGGCGACCCGATCAACCGGGTCCTCTCCGGCGTCTTCGGGCTGATCGTGGAGGTCGGCGTGCCGCTGCTGCTCGGCCTGGTCATCCGGACCAGCCGGCAACTCGCCCGGCAGGCCGAGGAGCGGGCGGCGGAGGAACAACGCCGGCGAGCCTCGGAGAGCCGCGCCGCGCGGGCCGACGAACGCAGCGCGATCGCCCGCGAACTGCACGACGTGGTTGCCCATCACGTGGCGTCGATGGTGCTGCGGGTCGGCGTGGCCCGACACGTGCTGACGGACCTGGATCCGCGGGTGAGCGAGGTGTTCGACGACGTGCACGGCACCGGCAGCGCGGCCCTGGCCGATCTACGGCGACTGGTCGCGGTCCTGCGCGACCCGGAGGGGACCCAGGGTGACGCGGCGCTGACCGCGATCGACCCGGCCGCGCTTCCGGCGGCCCTCGGCGCGGCGGTCGACCGGGCCCGCCGGGCCGGCGTCGCGGTGGAGGCCGACATCGACCCCTCGGTCGGTACGCTCGACGCGGTACGCGGCCTGGCGGTGTTGCGGCTGACCCAGGAGGCGCTGACCAACGTGGCCAAGCATGCCGGCACATCCGCGCTGGCGCGCCTGACCGTCTCCGTGGTCGACGGGGCAGTTCACTGGGAGGTCACGGACAACGGGCGCGGATGGGTGCCGGCGGTGATGCCGTCCGGCGGCGGCCACGGCATCACCGGCATGCGGGAGCGTGTCGAAGTGCTCGGCGGCCGACTCGAGGCGGGCCCGACCGGCTCGGGTTGGCGCGTCGCCACCATCCTCCCGGCGGCGGTTCCCGCGTCCCGTGCCACGCCGACCCCGCCGCCCGTCCCGCCCGCCGGGGTGCCGTCCTCGCCCGGGCCCTGCGACGGCGACGCCCCGGCCGAGCCCTTCGCGCCGGAGCCGGCATGATCCGCGTTCTGCTGGTGGACGACCAGCACCTCATCCGCGCGGGGCTGCGCATGCTCTGCGACGCCCAGCCGGACATCGAGGTCGTCGGCGAGGCCGACAACGGCCGCGAGGCCATCACCCTCGCCGGGCGGCTCCTGCCCGACGTCGTCGTGATGGACCTACGCATGCCCGGCATCGACGGGATCACCGCGACCAGCCGGATTCTCGCCGAGCGCCCCGCCACCCGGGTCCTGGTGCTGACCACGTTCGGTGACGACGACCACCTCTATCCGGCCCTGACCGCGGGAGCGTGCGGGTTCCTGCTCAAGGACGCGCCCCCTGCCGACCTGCTCGACGGCATCCGCCGGGCCGCGGCGGGCGACAGCCCGTTCAGCCAGGAGGTGCTGCAGCGCCTGGTCCAGCGCGCGGTGCACGCCCGCGCCGAGACACCGCGACCGGCCGAGGGACTGACCGCCCGCGAGCAGGACGTGCTGCAGCTGGTCGCCGAGGGCCTGTCCAACACGGAGATCGCCGACCGGCTCCACATCGGCGTCACCACGGTCAAGACCCACATCACCAGCCTGATGGCCAAGACCGGCAGCCCCAACCGGGTACGCCTCGCGCTGTTCGCCCGTGGCGTGTGACCAGGGCGACGTGGGTGGCGCCGCCTGCGCCGGCGGCGCCACCCCGGGCGTGCGGGACTGTTACCCGGCCCAGCCGTAACTGCCCTGCCGCTCGGCGGGGATGCCGTCACGTGGCTCATCCTTCAAGATCCACGCGGGATTCGAAAAGCCGATCACGTCGCCGTCAGCGTTCCTGATCTCCACGCGGAGGTAGCAGCTGGTCCGGGTGGGGATCACCAGGTGCGCGGCCTCCTCCTGCCGGTCGACCTCGATCTGGCGCGTGGTGGTGGCGGGACCGGGGTCCGCCAGGCCGGCGAAGTCGACCTCGCCGGTGACGAGGTACACCGTCGCGCCGTCGGGAAGATCCGTGACCGTGATCGTCACCGGCGCCTGGGCGGCCGGGGTCACCAGCACACCCCCCATCGGAACGGTGCCGCGGACCAGGAGGTCCAGCTGTCCACGCCAGTACTGGGGATCCCAGAACCAGGCACGCCCGCCACGCAGGGCCACGAACAGGTCCCGCTCGTCGGTGGAGTCGGCCCAGACCGAGGTGATCCAGCGCTGTTTCTGCTGGACCCAGTCCTGACCGCCGTGGTCGTCGCTGACACCGGTGGCGGTCACGAACACCGCGTTGCGCGCCGCCGCGTCATAGGCGAACACGGACTCCGCGAAGTCTTCCTTGCTGCCCACTTCGATCATGTCGGCGCCCAGCGCGTTCGTCTCGATGAGCAGACGGGCGAGGTCCGGTCCCGACGGGGCGTCCTCGAGCGGATGGTTGAAGGCCACGAGGCCGTTGTTCGCGTGCACGAAGTCGACCATCGCGACGGCGGCCTCGACCTTGGTGATCTTGGTCGGCGGCGCGTCGCCGTAGTCGGGAAGGGTGCAGTTCCCGCCGAACGCGTTCAGGTGACGCACCAGGGATATCTCGGTTCCGTGGAACTGTCGGACCGCCGGGTAGCGGCGGGAGTACTCGCGCATCATCTCGTCCTGCAACACCACCGATTCGTCTCCGTCGCGGCGGGAACGCAGGAACCGCAGCCGGTCGACCACGCCCGAGGCGAGGGCCCCGTTACGCGATCGAACGCCGACGCGCAGCCGGTGGATGCCGCTGTCGGCGGCGACGATGTCCGGCCACAGGGCCGCGACGTCCGACTCCAGGTCGAGGCGGAGCCGCTGCCACGTACCCGAGGCGACCTGCAGGCCGACGACGCCGAGCAGGCCGTCGTTCTCGGTCCACCGCCCGGCTGTCCGGCCGATGCGGTATTCGAGGGTGTATCGACCCGCCCGCCTGCCCTCGGTGGCCGGGCGGTAGGACGAGAGCACCCGGACCACCAGTTCGGCGTCCGGCCCGAGGTTCTCGGCGAGCACGTCCAACTCCAGGACGGTTGCGGCCAAGCTGGTGGTGTAGGTGCTGTTCCACGCGACGCCCTCGTATAGCAACGCCCCCCACGCGGACGCCGGAGTCCGTGCCTGAAGCCGCAGCGCCTTGCCGGGCTCGTCCGGCGAATGCGGCTCGTCGACGAACGTGCCCAGGGCAAGGTCGGGCTTTCCTTCGACGATCTTGTTCCACGTCCACGACCGTCCGTTCTCCGGCTCGCTGAGGCCCTCGAAACGGACGGCCTGGCGGTAGCCGTGCGCCTGCATGCGGAAGTCGTGATCCGTCCACCAGATGACGTCCACGCCGAGGTCGGTCGCCTGCCGGAGGTGGGCGTCCATGCTCGCCGTTCCCTCGCTGAAGGCGGAATGGATGTGCATCGCCATGCTCACGGCGCGTCTGCCCAGCGGAGCAGCGCCGGCGGCGCGCTGCGCCGCGGCGGCGGGGACCGCAGGGTCATTGCGTTCTGGGGTAACTGCTGGTCACGGCGGTGATCAGGTCGTGTG